>JAITTD010000029.1 GCA_031287245.1 Bacteroidales bacterium | reverse complement strand
TTCCGACAGAAAAGAGCCATTGCAGCGAGATGTATTGATTTCAAATGATAAAGAACAAATCATGCAACTGTTTAACAACTCCATAGCAGAAAATGTGAAAAAAGGCTGGGAGAAAGTCTGATTAATCACAACCGGAATCACCGTACAATCATCATCTTTCCCGTTTTTGTCGCTTCCTGTCCTTTTTGAGAGCGCAGGATGACGCGGTACGGGTATATTCCGCTTTTCATGCTGTTCCCGTTGGTGTCTGTGCCGTTCCATTGCAGCAGTCCTGAGGTGTAGCCGTCTGTGAGCAGTGTTTGGCGGGTGATGCACAAAAGTTTTCCCGACAGGTCGAACACCTGCATCTCCATATTGACAGGCTCTTCAGGGAAATTGTACTCAAAATAGATGCAGGTGCGGTCGTTGAACGGATTAGGATAATTGTACAAATTGGCGATTTCTAACCGTACATTTTGCGTCACGCGGAAGCGGATGCTTGCCTGAGACGGATTATTCGCCACGTCCCAAGCCGTGAAATCCAGTTCATATTCGCCGGAAGGCAGTTCGGGAAAGCGATATTTTAACCAGCCGCTGCGATAATCGTCCATTGCCGCCTCATAATAGCGATTCAGAACGAAAGTAGCCGGTTCATTCCCATTCAAAGTCGCTGAACGCTGTCGAAGCGTCGCTGTGATGTCGTGTCCGATGCCTTCCGTAGTGTTGATGCCGCTTTCGTCTTTCAAGTATGCCAGTAGAAGCGGCTGTTTATCGGTAATACCACCATCGCGGAACAGTGTATCGTTCATAAAAAGGCGGATTTCAGGACCGACGCAGTCCTCAATGGCTTTCGCTGAGCCGCCTACCGTTATTGAGTCGCCTCCTGCGGCTTGCCTTCGGTCAGACCATGCGAAATAACTGATTTTGCCTGCGCCATATCGGTAATGAATGTCGCGGGGCATAATGAAAGTGGCTTCCAATAAGCCGTTGCTGACGGTTGCCTTGCCGCAGTACAGCACAGATGTTTGCATGTGAAACTTCATCGGCGGCGCGTTGTGGTCATTGTCCAAAGTGCTTGTTTCTCGGGCTTTGTCAAATACTGTGACTTGTGCAACGCCGTTAAAATCGGTCAAGCGCTGACCGGTGCGGTTGGTTACTTCGGCGCGAAGGGTCACTTTTGCATTGGCTCGAAGCGTATCCGCATCGTTCAGGGGATTCCCGTTGACGGAAAGTGTACGCACCTTGTTGGGCGGGATGGGCAAACGCAGTGCAGGGTCACCCAAAAGCGTGAAGCAGCGTTTGTTTACGCTTGCACCGGAAGCATTTTTGCTCAGCCGCACAAAATCGCCTATTCGGTAAGTGCTTCCGTCTAAAGGCGTTGCAAACAGTGCCCTGAAGAAGTTTTTGCTCAACTGGAAGTTCAGGCTGGAATAGACCAAACGGGTGCTGGTAAGCAGGGCTATACTGCCTCCTTTGGAGTTTAGAAGCGTCTTCTCGCCCGCCGTCACTCGCTGATAGTCGTCGTATCGCCCAAATTCGCAGGTTGCCACCACAAAAAGCGGGCATATCCTGTTTTTCCAACTGTCAATCAAGGCGGCGTTGATCACTCGTTCTTCCGACAAGCCGGACGCATTGCCGTGGCCAATGTAATTAACCAGAAAGCAGCCGTTGTTCAGTATTTCATTCAGCCGTTCCGTCACTTCGGGGTAACGGTGCCCGTCTGCCGTTGGTGTCTGCCGAAAAGCGTCCAAATAAAGCTTCTCTACGGTGTATTGTGGCTGCGACACGCGCAAATATTCGGCAATACTGTCCGATTGTTCGCTGTGGATGTTCTGATCTTCGTCGTCGGCAAGCAGCGTCATCAAGTTCGCCCAGTCGCCAGTGACAGGCGTTTCCATGTATTTTCGTATCTTGTTAACCACAGTCTGCGCCTCTTCGGCAGTCTGCACAGGGAAACGTCCCACGCCGATATTAAGATTCCCGCCAAGGATGTCTGCGCCGTCGTCCAAAATGCCGAAATAGTCATCGGATACGTAAGATTGCGTATTGTGCAGCGATTCAACAGATTGATAAGTGACCATATAGTTGCTGTTGGTCTTGCCTATCAGGTTTGACTTGTTGTCAAACGAGCCGTCGCCCACCAACAGCAGGTATTTGAGCCGGCGCGACGGTTCGTACACCGTTTTGGCGAAGTTGCGGATAGCCGCAGGGTCTTGCTTTCCCGCTGAAAACTCGTTATACACCTGCTCATCGGTAACCGTTTCCACTGTCAACCCGTCTTCCTGACGGTGCAGTTCGGCTAATTCCTTTGCGGCGTCTATGAAAGCGGCATTGGTGACTATCAACATATCTGCATCCATGCCGCGAAGATTTTGATTGGACAGCCGTTCTTTTTGAATGTTGGGTTTGAGAAGCCCTTCCGACAAACGAAAGGCAACAAATTCGCGCAGTGTATCCGTTTCTGCTTCAAAAGAAAGTGTGCTTCCTGACAAAACAGTATTCATTTGTCGGATGTGGTGCATATCGCTGACATCCCACACCTGCACGCTGGAAGAAGCATTGCTGATGCTGAAACGCGCAACGTTTCCCGCTCCGACGGACTGCGTATCTCTGAAAAACAATGGAGACGATGGTAAATTCAGTTTCCTGCGCACACACAATCGCAGGTAATCCAACCAGACGTCGGCGCTACCGCCGTTTTTATTCACACTCAGTTCAAGGGAAACCGGATTGGATGTGGCATTGAAAGTAGCCTCAAAAGCGTCTTCCACCGCATATTCCTCGTGGTAGGCAGACAGGGCAACGTTTCCTACGGTTTGGCTGTTGTAGCGAACGTCCAGCGCGGGGTTGCTTCTACTGTGCGTCAGTACAACGCCATCAACAAGGGCAGGGGCGTTTGGCACCAAATCGGGCACGGCAAAAGAGATACTTTGCGGCGCAGCACCGAAATACGCACCATACCAAAAACGCCCCGAGTTAATGATATTGCTCAATTCCTCTTCCTGCACAAGATGTTCGTCAAAAGTGGAAACTTCAACGTTGAAGGCAGATACAGATGTAACATCGCTTGTGATGCGCTTTCCTCCGGCACCGGAAGTGATAAAATAGACCGAACGGTTGTCCCACAAATGCAGAGAGTGCTCAAATTTTCGCAAAGCCTTGTTGTAGTTCCACACGGTGGTACCTTGTCCGTAGAACAGGATATAATCGCCGGCGGCAAACACATCGGTGGTCTTACACATCATTTTGATGGGGATTTCCTGCAAACCGGTTTCCATGCCGCCTGCAATTTCAGGCAACATGGCGCCACCTGCACCGTAAATACGCACATCTGCAGGATTGCTCAATCCGAGATGAAGCAAATCTTCGTAAGTGATGCGGTAAATGCCGTCCTGCGTGATGAACATTCTGTACCACTCGCCCGACGCCATCGGCGATTGCGAAAATGTGCTTCCGCAAAAGACCGTCAACCAGCAAAAAGCAGCAAAAAGATTTTTCATTGCTCTATATAAACAAAAGTACAAAGTAAAGGTTTTTTATTGAAATTTTTGTCAGTGAAGTTATTTTGTGAAGTTATTTTGCGGGTCAAAAAATAAACAATGTATAACAGTTTTTCTCTGTGGCTCTGTGATTTAATTATGTATAGAACACACAGAGAACCACAAAGGGTAAAAAAAATCGTGACCTGAAAAACATTTTTTTGTAAGATTTTTTTTGCAATCACAAAAACATTTTTTAAATTTGACGCGTTTTTTAAACCATTTTTGAGTATGATGTTTTGCATTTGTAGCACTATATCACCAACGAATCTTGAATTTTAAACCTTAAATAAATTATTCAATGGACCAGCGAATGAACAATAAAATGGATAAACAAAGAGTGGTAATAGCACTCGCAGTATGTGTGTTTGTTGCAATGTCCTGCAAAGATGACAAACCGGAGAATGTTGAGCCTGTACTGAGCATCAGCCCGCCGCAGCAGAGGGAGGTGAGTTTTACGGCAGACGGAACACCTAATGGCAACGCAGTGTTTACCGTCACCACCAACCAAAGCATGTGGAACGCAGCGCCAAACCAAGGACAGACATGGTGTACGGTAACGAAAACCGCCACCAGTTTTACTGTGCAGGCTGCAGAGAACACTGCTACTACCGAGCGCACACTGGCAACCGTTACCGTAACGGCAGGCTCGGCTGCACCCGTTGTGATTATTGTAACACAGGCAGCAGCAATAGAGGGAACACCGTCAGAAGAGAAAACCTCCATATTGAGCGTCAGTCCGGAACAGAGCGAAGTGCAGTTTAAGGCAGGCGGCACTGCAAACGGCAATGCAACGTTCACCGTAAGCACTACCCAAAGCGTATGGAACGCCGTTTCGAGTCAACCGTGGGTAACAATCATCAAAACCTCTACTGGCTTTACCGTGCAAGCAGCCGTCAACACCACCAACACCGAACTCACACCGGCAACGGTTACCGTAACGGCAGGTACGGCTATACCCATCGTGATGAACGTTACGCAGGGGGTGATACCCGCAGACGGCGTATTGATAAACGGCGTAATTTGGGCGAAATACAATGTGGCTTCCTCTCACACTTTTACTTCAAAACCTGAAATCGCGGGCGGCTATTACAATTGGGATAATGCCCCGGGTGCATGTCCTGACGAATGGCGTTTACCGACTTTGGATGAAATAAAAAGTTTATTGACTGCCTACAGTGACGGCACTTCTGAGAACGGCGTAGATGGACGCAGATTTGGTTCCGGCGGAAATGTTATTTTCCTGCCCATGGCAGGTGGCCGCTATAGCAACGGTATGCCGGGCTATACAGGCTCCCGCGGCTACTATTGGAGCAGTACGGCGCACGACAATGGCAGCGTCTATTGCCTGAACTTCGGCAGTGAATTTGCCATCTGGGGCAACTACGGCACCCGTACAGACAGATTCTCCGTCCGCTGCGTGGCAGAATAATGGACAGTTGACAATTACGGAAACCGTGAGAAAATGAAAAAATCTGCGTCAATCTATCTGTGTGCTAAAATCAATCGTCCTTTCGTGTCCCTTCACTTCTGCAAGGCTTTCATAGCACCTCAAAAAAAGAGGTAGTTTTTTGCTGCTTTTCCCAATTAATTTTGTACTTTTGCCCGTCTTTTAGTTGCGATTCCGTAATTGATCATTCATTGATGCAAAAAAAAGTGTATGTCACAGGTTTGGGTGCCATTTCTGCCATCGGGAAGTCGGTGGAGGAAATGTTTCTTGCGCTGAAAGCACAACACGCCTGCATGGGTGGTGTTGAACGCTTTGATACGCTGTTGCGGCATATTCCGGTTTGCGAAGTGAAAGCGGACAACAGCGATTTGCTAAAAATGTTGCCCCACCAGATTGACAGAGGAAAGGATTATTCGCGAACCTGCTTGCTGGGGATGATTGCCGCCTTTCAAGCTTTGCAAGGCTCACATTCCGCAGTACCGGCAGAGAAGATGAGCATTGTCGGCGCCACCACCGTGGCAGGGATGGATTACAATGAACGCTATTTTAGAGCATTGACTGAAGGAACGGCTAACCCATATTGGGTGGAACTGTTGGATTGTGCCGATGCTACCCAGCAAATCGCAAAGGCGACAGGTATTTTTGCCAACATTACCACCGTAACCACTGCTTGTTCCTCTTCTGCCAACGCTATCATCGTCGGTGCGCGGATGATTCGCAACGGATTGGCAGACAAAGTGCTGGTGGGTGGCGCCGATGCGCTGACACGCTTCACCATGAACGGCTTCAATAGCCTGCAAATCCTTTCGCCCACCGGATGTAAACCTTTTGATGCCCATCGCAACGGCGTCACACTTGGTGAAGGAGCCGCATATTTGCTGCTTGAATCAGAAAACACCGCCTTAGCGGATGACATCCAATGCGAACTGAGCGGCTACGGAAGCACCAGCGACGCTTACCACCAAACCAGTTCATCGCCCGACGGCGAAGGCGCTGTGATGGCTATCCGAAAAGCCTTGTCCACCGCAGGATTGACGCCTGACTGCATAGACTGCATCAATGCACACGGCACAGGCACAGAAGTGAACGACCTGTCAGAAGGACGTGCTATTGAAACCGTGTTTGGAACAAAAATACCACCGATAAGTTCCACGAAAGGCTACACAGGGCACACGCTTGCCGCCGCCGGAGCCATCGAAGCAATCATTTCCACTTTATCCATTCGGGAAAAACTGCTCTTCCCGAACATCGGCTTTGAGAACGCCATGCCGGAAGTGGCATTTACCCCGAACATTTTGCTGCAAAGCGCTGACATCCATCATGTCATGTCCAATTCATTCGGATTTGGCGGCAATAACGTTTCACTCATTTTTTCATCCTGTTGACATGGCAGCATATATCACCTCTTTTGGAGTTATTTCCCCGTATGACGCCGCCAGCGAACGCCGCGCCGCCGATTTATGCCGCGAACACGACACCATTCTGCGCTGCGTGGAACCGGATTACAAGCAACTCATCCCACCGGTGCACTTGCGGCGAATGTCGCGCATCCTCAAACTGGGATTGGGCGCTGCAAAGATATGTCTGAACAAAACCGGCAATATTGAGCCGGACGCCATACTGGTGGGGACGGGACTGGCTTGTATCAATGATTTGGAACTGTTTATGAGGTCCATGCTGGAACATGACGGGCAGGAAATGTCGCCCATTCCTTTCATCAATTCATCGCACAACACGGTTGCCGCGCAAATATCAAGGCTGTTGCAAAACCATTCCTACAATAACACCTACTGTCATCGCGGCAGTTCATTTGAAAGCGCTCTGACAGACGCTCTGATGATGATCAACGGGCAAGAAGCCGCACAGATATTGCTCGGAGGCATCGATGAGTTTTCAATGCACTACTATACGCTGATTAACCGCATTAACGGAAAAAGAATCACAGGCGAAGGCGCGACTTTTTTCCTTCTCAGCCCCGAAGCCACCGGAAGCGTTGCCGAAGTGACTGCTGTCAAGACCTTTTACCAGCCTGCGGGCGATGTCGTTCATTCTTTCCTGTCGGAAAATCATCTGTCCATTCACGACATTGACACGATTTTCGTCGGTAGCAACGGCAATGAGCAGGACGACAGCGTCTATGACGGGCTGATGCGTGAACTTCCACCGGAAACACGGGTGGCGGCTTACAAACATCTGTGCGGTGAATATACCACCAGCGGCGGTTTTGCGCTGGCGCTTGCCGCACAAGCGCTGCAAGACGGTTACCTTCCCAAATCCTGCATCATCCGGCAGGGAACGCAACGTCCGCCGGAAAGGGTGCTGATTTTTAACCATTATCTGAGGCAAAATTATTCGCTGATGCTGCTGGGGAAACGTTAAATATATTATTTAATTTTAATAAATATGATTATTTTAGGTTTTATGCATCAATTATTGCAAAACATTAACACTATGAATATGAAGTTATCTAAACTGTTGTTATGTGTATGTATTTCTGTTTTTTCCTGCACTAATAACAGCCCTGTTTCAATTGTCTCATTGACCGAAGTATCAGGAAAAATCAAACTCAATGATATCTTTGACGAATTTGAATATATCCCTTTGGAAACAACGGATAACAGTATTTTTGGGAGTTTTAACAAATTAATTGTATATGACAATAAATTCTTTATCCTTGATAAATCTGTTATTAAAAAAGTAATTGTATTTCATGATGATGGGACATACAGTCACACTATTGGCAACATAGGCAAGGGACCCGGAGAATATCCTTCAATTGATGATTTTGTGATAGATGAAGAGAGGCAACAGGTAATTATTTTAGGATTTCCATCCACAGTGTTTATCTACGATATGAAGGGGCAATTCATTCAAAAGAAACAGTTATCCTCATCCCAACTGTGGAATATGATCAGTTACAAAGACGGTTTTGTGTGTTCTACCAATCATCAGTCTTTCACGAGCGGTGACGATGCCCGTTTAATTTATGTGTTTGATAGAGATTTCAATTTGAAAGAAAAAATATTGAATGTTTTGCCTGTTTATGTTGGAATACCGCCGTTCATCACCAATCCAATCTTTGTTGCCGGCAACCAAATAGTCTATTTTGACAACTTTGCTTCAAAGATGGATTTTATTGATATCGACAATCTGACTGAATCAAAATCCATCCGTTTGGAGTTGGAGAGAGAAGCGCCGCCGGATGTATATGGGGATGCTCAACTTTTTTTCACCACCCAGGTAGATTATTGTTTCTTCCTCAATGCTTTCTTTGTCAACAATGTCCTGTGGTCTTCATTCGCAAACAGAGGGAAACAATGTGTGTTCATCATGGATTTTACAACAAACAAAAAAATATTGTCTCAAATTGACAGTTGGTATCCCCCAATTTCTTTTTATCAGAATGGTTATTTTTATTCATATATGGATCCTTTATGGATTATGAATGAACACGATATGTTTTCAGCTAAAACCATAACAAAATACCCGATTGAAGATGAAAGTAATCCTGTGATTGTCAGGTTTAAAGCAAAAGAAGTCTTCGAAAGCAAAATTATTCGTTGATGCTGCTGAAAAATGCACCTCACTATCAGGCGTTTAACATTTTTTAACTAAATATTTTGACAGGAATGTGAACATTGATTGGTTTTATAACTATCTTTGTGCCATCACTTAATGAAGTACCCCATCACAGGCGAAGTTAGTGAGATAAATCATTTAAAATCAATTAAAATGGACGGACGGGATGTTTTCATGTTTGGATACAAGGAATATCTTCAAAATGGCAAAGAAGATGAATTAAAAAAACTTCTTGACGATGCTTATGAAAAACAGGGAGTTGGTAAATTTGATGATGAATGTGGTAAAAAATTTACTGCCCAATTGTTAGCAATAACAAAACCTGAAAAAACAACAGAGGTAAAAAATCTCATAGAAACCTTTGTTTTCAATATGTCTTTTTAAATTTAACGGGTAATTGACTTATTGAGCAATCTTTTAAAATTGTGAATATGGGAAAGTTAATCAGCTATTCTTATATTGTTTTTTTGTTTATACTCGGTGCTTGCAGCCAAAAAACGGAATTAGCCCCCATCAGTCTGTCTCCTCAAAAAATTATTTCTGAACTGAATGACAGTACCTTTTTTAAAACCATTTCAGGTATGGTCTATCATAATGGGAAAATCTATCTTTCAGAACTTTCAAGAGGGGCGATTTTGGTATTGAACGAGGACTATGCATTAACTGATATTATAGGTAAAAAAGGTAAAGGTCCCGGAGAATTCCTATTCAATGGTCATTTAGAAGTACATGATGATTCCATTTGGGTGGCAGATATTAATAGTGGAGTCAGTCTTTTTGTACAAAATACATTTATCCAAAAGACATCTGATGATATTTCAATTTTTAAAACACGCAAACCCATAGGCTTTTTCGATCTTCGATTTGCCTGCCACAATAATTATTTGTATTATTATCAATTAAACGAACAGCCTGTGATTTTAAAAACGAATCTGCAAACGCAAGAAACGCAGGTGTTTGCAAAGAGTGAGATTTCGGACAAGCATGGTAAAAATCGAGGGCACGTTATTACAGATGGCGAAAACATATATGTTATTTTACATAATGCGCCATTTGTAGAAAAATATTCATTGTCAGGAGAAAAAAAGGAGATGTATGATTACTCCGATAAGATAAATTTCATGAAGACATTCGAGTATCTTGATGCACAAGAACGGCAAATAAATGCAGTTTCGACATTGGTTCGTGATGTTTCTTTTGATGCTCCCTATTTGTATTTACTATTATATTTAAAAGATTTTTCTGACAATTTAATATCTAATAAAATATTAGCCATCAATACCGAAGACGATTCAGACATGAAATTATATTCTTTGGACGATGGAGGGTATTATACATTCATAACATACAACCATCAACTTTTTGCATTCGATATAAAAAATGCTGAATTAAAATTATTTATGTTGCCAAAATGAGAAATAGGTCGTCTCTACTTTTAAAAAAATAAGGCGAAAAGTTTTTATCGTGATATAATTTCTCTACTTTTGTACAAAATTTAATGAATGAATGAAACAGCGCAAATCGATATACTGGATTTGATTCCTCAGCGTCGCCCTTTTGTGATGGTGGACAGTTTGCTGTATTTTGATATGGAAGTGACCACTGCCAGCCTGAAGATATTGCCTGACAATATTTTTGCAGCCGACGGCGCACTGACCGAAGCGGGTGTCATTGAAAGCATCGCCCAGACCTGCGCCGCGCGAATGGGCTATCTCAGCAAGTATGTGCCGCATGATACAGCGTTTATCGAAGACGCCATCAAAATAGGCTTTATCGGTTCCATCAAAAACCTGACAATTGGGCGGCGTCCTCGCGTCAACGAAGAAATCACCGTCAGCATCACCGTGTTGAGCGAACTGCCCGCCCTGACACTGGTGGATGCCTGTGTCAGCAGCAACGGGGAAACGCTGGCTTCCGGCAGAATGACCATTTCTCTTTCCAATATTACCAGTCATGAAGAAATTCCTGCTTGACATGTTCCTTTTGTGCCTTGTGACCGGCAATGCTGTTGCGCAGGACGGATTCGGCAGCGTTGCGTCGGAAGCGGAACTGCAACAGCGACTGAACGAGGCTTCCGATGCCGTTCAAACGCTGTCAAGCCAATTTTCACAGGAAAAATACATTGCACTGCTGGACGAGAAAATACGGTCGGAAGGGATGTTTTTTTACAAAAAAAGCGACCGGATATGTTTGGAATACCGTTCACCTGCTTCACATTCCGTTGTGATCAACCGGCAGCAAATGAAAATTGTTTCCGACGGGAAAACGAACATTTATGATGTGGGCAAAAACAGGATGATGGCACAGACAAACCTGCTGCTGACCGCCTGTATGACCGGAAATTTCGGCAAACTGAGCAAAGATTATCAACTGACGTTTCAGGAAAGCGATACGCAGTACAGAATACGAATACAGCCCCTGACGAGTCACCCGTCCTCAGTGAAAAAGATGGATATTCTGCTCGACAAACAGGATTTGTCCGTGCAGGAACTCAAAATGACAGAGCCATCGGACGATTACACCCTCTACACTTTCACGGGGAAACAGAAAAACGTTCAGATAGCCGATTCTAAATTTAAAATTCAGTAAGCATGAGCAAGATAGCCGCTTTTTATTACAGTCAATCCGGTCAGGGAACAGCCATTTTGCAATCGGTGTGTCGCCCTTTGACAGCAGCCGGTCATGCGGTCGTTTGCAAGGAAATAAAGCCCGAAACGGCTTTCCCGTTCCCGTGGGGCGATACTTTTTTCGAGGCTTTTCCGGAATCGCGCGAAGGGATAACTTGCCCGCTTTGCAAAATAGAGTTGAGCGATGTGCAGGATGCCGCATTAGTCATCATTGTGTATCCGGCATGGTTTCTGTCGCCTGCTATTCCTGTCAATGCTTTCCTGCAGGATGAGAGTGTACGCGCATTTTTGAAAGACAAACATATCGTCACCATTGACGGATGCCGGAATATGTGGGTGATGGCTCATCAGAAGGTCAAAGCCTGCATTGCACAATGTGGCGGCAAACTGTCAGGCAATATCGTTTTGCAGGATATGCACCACAATTTGGTGAGCGTCATCACGATTGTTCGCTGGCTGATAGGCGGAAGGAAGGAAAAGAAGGGCATTTTTCCTGCTGCGGGCGTTTCTTCCGAAGATATTGAACATGCCGCGGTTTTTGGCGAAACCATCGCTGACGCCCTTGCCGGCAGCGGTTTCATCGGATTGCAGGAACGGTTGATGCAACAAGGCGCTATTTACTACAAACCGCATATTGTATTCATCGAAAAAGCCGGCCACCGTATCTTTGGGGTTTGGTCGAAATTCGTGCTGCGCAAAGGCAATTATGGAGCGCCCGAAAGGACATTTCGCCTGAAACTTTTCAAATATTATCTGTTTGCCGTGATGTATATAGTTTCGCCGATAGGATTGGCTGTTTTTTACCTGACCTATCCTTTCCGCTGCAAGGCTATCGGCAAAGACCGGCAAAGACAGTGTTACTAAAATTTGTTGAAAGATGTTCACCCAACAGTATCCTGTAAAGATTGTCCCCAAGTTGACTGCACCGCAACAGATGCATATCAATATTCCTGCTACTGTGCCTGCTGACAGAGAATATGTGCAGGAAATGATTGAACAGGTTGCCGGTCGCGAGGATTCCATTGCCAACGCGCAAATTGCAGTGGCGCCGTATGTCAGACGCCCCCTTCAACCAACCATCGAAGTGGATCCGGTGATGCTTCCCTTTATGACTACGGGATGTCGGCAGCCCGTCAGTTTTCCCGACACCATCCCCACCACAGCGCTGCAACGCTATCTCACCTTTGTGCCTGCTTCCGACAGTATTTCGGTTGCCGCAGAACCCTCCCCCCCGCCGCCATCCGTAAAAACAGAGATCATACGTCCTTATATGCCTTCACAAGCCCGTGCAGAAGGCTATCCATATTCATCGGTCATTGTTATTCTCGTCGGGCTGTTGTTTCTCTTTACCTGTCTGAAATATCGTTTTGGGGGCAATTTATGGGCTTCCATCAAGGCTTTTTTTGATTATCACCAAACCGGCAGAATGAGGGACGAACAAAGAGAACTCGACCGGCAAGCCATTTTTTACACGAATCTGTTCAGTTTTTTCGTGACCGGAGTTTTTATTTCCCTGTCAGTGCCGTTGTTCCAAATGAATCTGCTTTGGGATAATTATTTTCTTTCGTCCGTTGTCGGTTCCATCGTTGCTGTGCTGACATTGTATGCCAATATCCTTACATGGCAGTGTTTTGGCAGTATTTTCCTCATTCAACCGGTGGTAAAAGAATACGTTTACAATATGTTTCTTTTTAACGGCGTGCAGGGATTGTTTATTTTTCCGCTGTTATTGCTCATACCCTTTGTGCCAAACAGTTTATACATGACTTACGTGGTCATAGCCATCTTGGGATTGATTTATTTGGTGCGCATTTTGAGATTTTTTCAAATTATTCATGCAAAAAAAGTACCGTCTTTTTATTTCATTTTGTATCTTTGCACCCTCGAATTTTTACCGTTTGCCATATTGGTAAAATTGTATGTGTCAATGGTAGCCTGAGGTTGCCGTAGTTTGATCTTAAAAATGAAATGTCTTGAAGATTAAGAATATTTTAGTTTCACAGCCTCGTCCCAACGAAACGGAAAAGTCGCCTTTTGCTGAATTAGCCGAAAAATATCAGTTCAAAGTTGATTTTAAGCCGTTTATCAGAATTGAGGGTGTATCTGCCAAAGAATTTAGGCAGTATAGAGTTGATATATTGTCGCATGGCGCAGTATTTCTCACCAGCAAAACAGCAGTTGACCATTTTTTCAGAATTTGCGAAGAAATGCGCATTGTCGTCCCCGACACCATGAAATATTTCTGCACTTCCGAATCGATTGCCAATTATTTGCAAAAATACATTGTCTATCGCAAGCGCAAGATTTTCTTTGCCGTCAAACTGGAAGAACTGATCACGCAGTTGCAAAAGCACAAGGACGAAAAAATATTGCTGCCGCTTTCCGACCCGCATAAACCTGAAATCCCGAAGTTGCTGACCAAGAAAAAGTTCAAAAACACAAAGGTGGTGCTGTATCGTTCCGTTTTCAGCGAATTAACAGACGTACCCATTGCTTCTTACGATATGTTGGTATATTACAGCCCCACCGAAATCAAGTCGTTGCTTCAAAATTTCCCGAATTTCGAACAAGGCGAAACGCGAATTGCCTGCTTCGGTCCCGCCACAGTGAAGGCTGCCAAAGAAGCCAAATTGCGTATTGATATTCAGGCGCCTACGCCTCAATTCCCTTCCATGACGATGGCAATTGAACACCATATCAAGGAATTGCAGAAAGCCGAACAACCGGCTGATGCAGATAACGCCATTTAGTTTAAATGAAATGTCGAATGACAGCCACACCCTGTGCAAAGAGGAACGTTTATGCGGAAAAATCGCTATTACCGAACTGTTTGCTTCGGGGAAGACCTATTTCCAAGTCCCGTACAAATTGGTGTGGACTGCCGTAGCCGAGCCATACCCCTACCCAAGCCGTTTTGCTGTAACCGTTCCCAAACGGCTGTTCAAGCATGCCGTCCACAGAAACTTACTGAAACGGCGTACCCGTGAGGCTTTCCGGCTGAACAAGCAATTTCTGAACACCGCAGTCAAAGAGCATCAACACATCCGCCTGATGCTCATTTACACATCCGCTAAAATATTACCATACCGTGATTTGGATGCTGCCATGAAAAAAATCCTGCAACATATCGCCTGCCAATATGCCTCATCCGATTAAATATCTGCTGATAGGCTTGGTGAAATTCTACCAGCACAGCATATCGCCGCTGACGCCCGCATCCTGCCGCTACACTCCCACTTGCTCACAGTATGCCATTGAAGCTTTGCAGAAATATGGCGCGCTGAAAGGCGGTTGGCTCGCCTTGAAACGTATTCTGCGCTGCCATCCCTGGGGTGGACACGGCTTGGACCCTGTACCATAAGATATTGTGATACGATAGTGATTCAGTGGTGATATGGTGGTGATTCATTGTACAGCATCCCGTTAGGGATTGCGCAGGATTCATTTCCGTGGGTTGCACCCACGGCTACCAAGATATACCGCTACGCGGTATGGCGTTGTCGTCGTCCATTGTCCGTGGGTTAAAACCCACGGCTACCAAGATTTTGTCCCGATGGGACAGGATGTTATTCATTGTGATTCGGTTGTGATACATTCGTAATTTTTAATCCCTAACTCCGCTCAATTTAGGTAGTCTATCTTTATTTTGGTGAAGATACCCTG
>JAITTD010000020.1 GCA_031287245.1 Bacteroidales bacterium | reverse complement strand
GCACTTTGTTGTCTTTTTGTGTCGTCCCTGCGGGACTTGGCTGTAGTCGTCCCTCATCACCGTATGCTGAAGCATACGGTTAATAAAGGGCTGTCCCTGCGGGACAAAAGGGTTTCGAGTTTCGGGTTTCGAGTTTCGAGTTCATTCCGAAACTCGAAACTTTAAACCTCAAACCTTAAACTCGAAACTTTAAACCTCAAACCTTAAACTCGAAACTTTAAACCTCAAACCCGAAACTTTAAACCCGAAACCCGAAACCTTAACCCCGAAACCCGAAACTTATTTCACCGTGATAAACCCGATTTCGGATACCATTTTCTGTCCTGCGTCCGATAACACATAATCGAGAAAGGGTTTCACTTTCTTTTCCGATTTCAGTTCGTAGTAGTAGTACAGCGGGCGGACAATCGGGTAGCTTTTGTTTTTGGCGTTGGCAATGGACGGCTCCACAAAGGTTTTGCCTTTGTCGTAGGACACATGAGCGGCTTTTACCGCCTTGTTCAGATATGCCAAGCCCACATAACCGATTGCGCCTTTGGTTTGGCTGACCGACTGAATAATGGCGCCCGTAGCCGGCATACTCATGATGCCGTTCATGTAGTTCTTGTTTTTCAGCACACTTTCCTTGAAAAACTCGTAGGTGCCTGACGATGTTTCGCGCGAATAGGGGATGATTTTCAAATCGGCTCCGCCTACCTCTTTCCAGTTTTTGATTTTTCCGGTGAAAATGCCCTCCAACTGTTCGCGGGTGAGGTGATTCACTTTGTTGTCGGGATGAATCACCACCGCCAGCGCATCGTAGGCGGCAATGACTTCTTTCACCGATTTGCCGCCCTCTTGCAGTTTTTGCTTTTCGTCAAATTTGATTTTCCGCGAAGACTGCGCGAGGTCGGTGGTGCCTTCGAGCAAGGCAGCGATGCCTACGCCGCTGCCGCCACCGGTGACGGTGAGCGTTTGCGAAGGATTGCTTTTCATAAAACTCTCGGCTTCCTTTTGCGACAAGGGCAACATGGTGTCCGAACCTTTGATTTTTTGAGCCTGTGCGCTGAATAATACGCTCAGAAAAAGGATACTTGTTAAAACTGTCTGTTTCATTTTTATTGATTTTTAAATGATACAAAATTATAGGATAATGATTACACTGTAGAAACGAAAATGTTACAATTCGGTTAAAAGTGGTGTCTTTCGCTAAAAAACCTGTGCAATTATTTATTCAATGGTTATATCCCAAATGCCAACATTCCGTTCCAATGCTACGAGTGCGGCAATTTGATTAAAAAGCGTTTCGGTATAAGTGATGCGCAAATCGTCATAAGTTCGGCGGGCATTGAGCACTTCGAGCAGGGAAGTTTCGCCGCGGTCGTAGGCATAAATTTTCCCATCCACTACCGATTGGGCATTTGCCAATAAGCCATTGTCATAACGGCGGACTTGCTCTGACAGGGAAAGATATTGCCTGAGGCATTGCATTACCGAATTTTGTACCTCCAATTCGGCTTGCCGGTAGTTTATCTCCGCTTGTTGCGCCTGAAATTCTGCTGTATGTACAGCGCCTTTGTTCATGTTTGAAAATTTTAGCGGAATGGCTATCCCTACTGTTATTCCGTTGAATTTCGGCGCGGGAGCAATTTCATTGCGCACTTCGGTATTGAAATTGTAACCTGCCGACAAATCGAAGTCCATATTGCGTTCGCGCCGTGTTACGGTCAATGCTTTGCGGGCAACATCCACTTTTTGGAGGGCTGCCACCAAGTCGGCGCGGTTTTCCAAAGCCGTTTCCAACAGTTTGTCTGCATCAAACCGACGCGCCGGCGACAGCAGCGTTCCTGCGGGCAAATAAAGTGTATCACGGCTGAAAACGCCTGTCCATAAAGCGAGCGCGGCGTAGGCATTATACAATTCTGTTTGCGCCTGCATCAATTCGTTGTACGACATTTCGGCTTCGAGTTGGCTTTGCACGGCATCTACTTTGGTCATCTTGCCCAATGTGTGTTTTATGCTGTCGCCTTCGGCTAATTTTTTTATGTTTTTGTAAGCATCTTCTTTTACGCGGTAAAGTTCCGTTTGCTTTATTGCTTCGAGGTACGCCAGCGTAGATTCTGCCCTGAGAGCGTGAAAATAATCGGTCAGCAATGCTTCGTTGAGCGATTTTTCACTTTTGGCAAGGTTGATATTTGCGCTGCGTTTCCCAATGGAAAAAGTTTTGCTCAAACCAACGGCAACCGATTGTCCCATTTCCATCCGCCGGTCATCGTTGTAGCCGTATTCCACGCTCAACTGCGGGTCGTTGAATATTTGCGCGGCTTTTATTTCCGCATCGGCAATGCTGACGTTCAGTTTTTCGGCGGCGTAACTGAGATTCTGATTGCCTACCCATTCAATATAAGTGCGGTAATTGAGGGGTTGCTGTATTTTTTCGAGCGTTTGTGCGCGAACGATTATACAGGCAAACAGCAAGAGGTATGTTGAGATAAATTGTTTCATTGTTTTTTATTTTCATTACGATTAAAATATTCTTCAAATATACTATTTGTTTTCAACATAAACAAAATATTCAAAGTGTTTTTTTGCACGCACTACTTGTTCTGTTTTGACGGAATAACTCAGATTTAATGGATTTCCGCAGATTGATTTTTGCTATATCTATCTTTACTTCCAATTCAGTTATTTTACGAAGAATATAAACTTGCGGAGTTAAACCATCCAGAACAATCTCGTCAATGTTTACGGATTCAATTAGTTGCATATTTTTTGCTATTTCATTGATTTTTTCTGCGAGGTAAATACATTTTATTCTCAATTTTTTTGAAAACTTTTTGGTCTTTTGCCGTGATAATTCATATACAATATTAAAAACTGTTTGCCCATACATTAGCATATCATATTGATTAGATACCTCATCTATCTTTATTTCGATAAAATTAAGAAATTTTGGTAAATAATCAATAGCACTATGGTGTTCTATCCAATGAGCAAAAGAAATTATTGTGAAATTATTATGTATATCAAGTTTTTCAAAATCATTGTTAAATATTTCTTTCAGCCATTCTTTTTCTTGTTCTTTAGAAATATTATAGTTTTGATATTTATCTATTTCACCTTCGTGCCACATATGAAAATGGCTACCATAGAAATAGAAAAACTTTTTTTTTGCCTCACTTAAATTTTCTTGTTTAGTCATTTTTTTTATTTTTTTATCTTTTTATCTTTTTATTTTTTTATCTTGCAAAATTACCCATTTCTATCAATCTTTTCCACCTTTTTTTCCACCATATAATAAATGGAAGGCAAAACATATAGCGTAATAATGGTGGCAAAAAGCAATCCGTAAACGATAACCGTTGCCAGCGGGCGTTGCACGTCCGAACCGATACCTGTGCTGAGGGATGCGGGCAGCAGTCCGAGAACAGCCACTGTGGCGGTCATTAGTATCGGGCGAAATCGGTGGCGCGTGCCGTCTATTACTGCCTGTGTGAGTTCGCATCCGTCTTTGCGCAGGTTGTTGATGTGCGAAAGCATAATTACTCCATTTTGAATGGCTACGCCAATGAGGGCAATGAAACCTACGGCGGACGACACGTTCAGCGTCATTCCGCGAACATTCAACGCCAACATTCCGCCAAACAGCGCCAGCGGAACAATCGACATCATCAGCGCCGCCTGACGGAACGTGCCGAATGCGCCGAAAAGCAGCAACAGCATAACGCCCAATGCCAAAGGAATAATGATTGCCAAACGGTTGTAGGCGCGATTTTGGTTTTCAAATTGCCCGTCCCATTTGAGATAAATTTCGTTGTGATTGTAATTTACCTGCCGGTTGATTTCCTGATTGGCTTTTTTCAGAAAACCTGTTAAGTCCACTCCTCGCAAATTGACGCGGACAGTAAGGTGACGTTTGTTCATTTCGCGCGTTATGGTACTTGCGCCGGTTGTCATTTTGATTTCTGCCACTTGCAAAAGCGGAATTTTTGCGCCGAAAGCGTTGGTCAGCATTAAATTACCGATTTTTTCGGGCGAATTACGATTTTCTTCGCCAAAGCGGCAGGTAACATCGTAACTTTTGCTGCCGATATAAATTTGCGAAATAGCCGTTCCGCCGATAGCGAGTTCTATCAATTCGGTTACGTCGGATACGTTCAGGGCGTATTGAGCAATGCGTTCGCGGTCGGCGATAATCTGTAATTGCGGTAGCGGCGGTTCCTGATCAACTGCAACATCTTCTGCTCCCTGTATTTTTTTCAGGACTTCAGCGATACGGTCGGCAATATGGCGGGTTTCCGTAATGTTTTCCCCATAAATTTTCAACGCCAAATCGCTGTGCGCACCTGCCACCATATCCATCACCATATCAATAATCGGTTGCGAAAATCCTACGGAATAGCCCGGCATAGACGACAGTTTTTCCGACATTTCTTCAATCAAACCGGCTTTTGTTTTGCCGCGTTTCCAAGTATGGTAGGGTTTCAATCCCACGCCACATTCCACGTGCGACAGCGAAAATGCTTCTGCGCCTTCGTCATCGCGCCCCACCTGCGTCATCACATACGAAACCTCATCGAATTGTTTGAGCGTTTTGCGTAATTCCGCGCCCATTTCTTTCGCTTTTTCTATGGAAATTCCCGCAGGCAACTGTACCTGAATCCATATTGAGCCTTCGTCCAACGGAGGCAAAAAATCTTTTCCTACGGTGTAACTGAATATTCCGGCAAAAATTAATGTAGCAATCAACAGAATCAATACCCGTTTGGGTTTGTTTAATAACTTGACGGTTTGACGGTTATAGATTTCGGTAAGTTTCTCCAACCAACGATTGTGATACACTTTTCGCGTTTTTTTGTACGCGGCAAAAGCAAGTCCCGGTATCAAAAAAAGTGCTACTCCCAACGCGCCAAGCAAGGCATAGCCCACTGTGTAAGCCATCGGGGTAAACAGTTTTTTCTCAATATGTTCAAATGCAAACAGCGGCAGATACGCTGTAATAATGATAAGCGTGGAGAAAAAAATAGGGCGGGCAACGGCAACAATGCGGTCGAATATGGACGATTCCGTGAGCGCGTCCTGTGGATTTCGTTCTCGTTTTTTGAGGATTGTTTCCATCATCACAATCGCGCCGTCCACCAAAATTCCAAAGTCAATGGCTCCCAACGAAAGCAGGTTTGCAGGAATATTGGAGATGTGCATCAGGATAAAAGCAATCAGCAGCGAAAACGGAATAGTGAGCGCCACCAACAACGCGCCCCGCCAACTGCCGAGAAAAAGAATCAGCACCAATATCACCAATATCATCCCTTCCAGCAAGGTGTGAGCGACGGTATGCAAAGTGGTATTTACCAATTCCGCTCTGTCCATAAACGGGTGAATACGAGTGCCTTGTGGCAGAATCTCATTGTTGAGTTCGTCAATTGCTTTGTGGACTTCTGCCAGCACAAGCGAGGGATTTTTGCCCCGCAGCAGTTGCACAATACCTTCCACACCATCGGAATAATCGCGCGTATCGTCTTTGAAACCCAATACGCCCTTGCGTTCCAGATTGCCATATTTGAGTTTACCAATATCATTCAAACAGATAGCAACGCCGTTTTCGGTTTTGATAACAATATGCCCCAAATCCTCAAGGTTTTTGACCAGTCCGATACCGCGTATCACATAATTTAAATCGCCGTGGCGCAACATACTGCCGCCTGCATTGACATTGTTTTTCTCCACTTTTTCGGCAATGTCAGCCAACGTAATATTGTACTGTTCCAATTTGCGCGGGTCGAGTTCTATCTGATATTGTGTGGTGATACCGCCGTAGTTGCTCACGTCGGCAATGCCGGTGATTTGTTTTAAACGCGGAATAATTACCCATTTGTGCAAGTCGGTCAATTCCCGCAAGTCCAAGCGGTCGCTTTCGATAATGTAGCGGAATATTTCGCCTGTGGGGGAAGTCAGCGGATTGAGTTCGGGAACGGCGTTGTAGGGCAATTCCAGCCCTGTCAGACGTTCCTGCACTCGTTGACGTGCCCAATAATCCTCCACTCCATCGTCGAAAACCAAAATAACGGTGGAAAGTCCGAATGTGTTTTTACTGCGCATCACAATCATTCCGGGCAATCCGTTCACGGTACGTTCAATGGGAATGCTAATTTGCTGCTCTATTTCTTCTGCCGCCAGTCCCGGCACTTGCGTTACAATCTGAACGGTGGTATCTGCAATATCGGGGTAGGCATCAATGGCTAACCGCGTCCAGCAATAGTACCCGACCGCCGCCAAAAACAGAAACAGTGCAAGCATCAAGCCCCGCCTGTGTATCGCAATGTGAAGTATTTTTTTCAGCATAATTCAACGCATATCAATAAAATAAAAAGCTCCTTCCGTAACAATCGTGTCGTCGGCGTTGATGCCCGACTGCACAACGGTTTGTTTTTCGTCTGTTGCGATAATTTTCACATTGGCTTTTCTGAAACGGTTTTGTCCTTCGCTCACTACCACATAACGGTTGTCTTCGTCCTGCAATACGGCAGCATTGGGTATAACAATCGCGCGAACCGGAGCAGAAGTTATTTTAACGGCAGCATACATAAAGGGTTTTATTTGCCTGTCGCGGTTATCACATTCGATGATAACTTCTACGGAGCGCGTTTCCGCATCTAACATTTCGCTGACGTAATAAATTTTGCCTTTCACTGGGGCGTTATTCGGCAAGGCAGACAACGATATTTCAACATCGGCAATATTTTGCAATTGATGAATGTCTTTTTCCTTCACGTGAGCCACTACCCACACTTTATTGAGGTCGGCAACAATCACAAGCGGGTCGGCATCTTCCCGGATATATTGCCCCATCACCACAGCGTTTTTGAGCACCTCGCCCGCAATAGGCGAACGCACAATCAGCGGCTGTCCGAATAAGCGGTCGTCAGGGTCAATCTGATAGACTTTAATGGCGGCAAGCGCCTGTTCGTAATCTTTTTTCTTGAGTTCGTAATTGGCTTCTGCCGCTTCTACATCCTTTACCACGCCTACATCATTTTTAAGCAGGTCTTTTTCGCGATTCAGATTTTTGAGCGCCAATTCCATCTCTTCCTTTTCCTGATGATAAGTTTTGCCTATCTCAAAAAATGTAGGCGAACTGAGTTCAAAAATCGGACTGCCAACGGAAACTTTTTGTCCGGGATGCACAAACGATTTGACTATACGTCCAGCAAATGGAGTGGCAATTTCAGCATATTGAGTTGGGATAGCCCGCACTGTTCCCGAAGCGGTAAACATACTGCGATAATCTTCAGATTCTACTTTTTGGAACTTTAGGTTTTGCAATACCGGAGAATTTTCCTGAATAATAAATTGCGCTCCTTCAACGGTGTATTGTGTATTGTCCAATTTATTATTGCCCGATTTGTTTCCACAGGAATAAAATACAAGCAGGCATATTGGTAGAATTATTTTTTGCATTGCAAATATATTATCTTATTTATCATCAATAATTTTTTTTGCAAAATTAGGTAAAATCTTCGAGATTTCCAAGCACGTGCAAAAAATGATATGGCAACAAACACAATGGACAGTTTAGAATTTATACTGCAAACGCAAGGTAAACAGGTTGTCTTTGCGGTCTTCCTTGAATTTCGCAAGCGTTTCCGCCGTTTCGTTTTTGTTGATTTCGTAGAATGCCGTTAATTTCAGGTGATTGTTGATGCGCCACAAAAGTCCGAAACCGAATGTGTTGACTGCTATGTCTCCATCCGTAATATCTTCGTTTCCGGAAACTTTTGTGTTGGGATTATACCAGTCGTATTTCAGCACGGCAGAGAAGGGTAACGCTCCAATATCCTGAACAAAAACAACATAGCCGCCGGAAAAATTGCGCTTGTACGTGTCTGTGGCAGGCAGAGCGGACGCATTGGGGCTTTTGCTGTTGCCTTTCGCGGCGGGTTGTTCGCCAAACAAGTATTCTCCTCTCAATTGTGTCATTCCCAAAGTGCTCATAACGCTAAACTGTGCGTCGATGCCAACGTATTCCCGTTTGGCAAATTTACCTTTGTTGTCGACGTTGTTGTTCAGCACAAACTCTTTACCGGCAATCGAATAAATATTTTCCGTTCCCTGATAAACGCCGCCGTTATAATAGGAAACGCCGCCGCTGATTTTCATATCGCTGCCGATTGCTTTGGCGACAGACAAGTGCCCGATAAAATCCAAACGACTGTCGGTTTCCTGCTTGATACCGTTACCGGCAAACAGTCCCGCCTCCAATTTCAGGATATTCCACGGCGAAGTTTTGGCGGCTTGCAGGGTGAGGGATGCGCCCAAATCGCGCTCTTCGGGAAAGAGCGTTTGGAAGATGGTCGAACGTTCGGGCGATTCGCGGCGGGAGGACGAAAAACTGATTTCGTTGCCAAACGGACGGTCGAAAATACCGGCTTTCAGCACGCTTGTGCCCCACCATGGGTCTTTCACCGCCAAAAAAACATCTTTGAATGCAATCCCTTTTTCGGTAAAATCGGGCTGAAAAGTGGCGGAAACAATGCCCTCCTCATACACGAACTTGATGCGCCCGCGCCGAACGCCAATGCGACCGAACGACTCGTCGGGGTTCCCGTTTGCCGAACCGACCTTCATCGAAGCGTCCTTCTCGCCCCACTGATACTGGGTTTGCACATAACCCGACAGATTGAACTTCTGCAACTTCTTGACGGCGCTTTCGAGTGCGTCCGTCTTTTGTTCCAACTTCTCAACAGGAGTGAATGCTGTTTCCTCTTGAGCAAATACTGCTGTGGCTAAGCACAGTCCCCAAAATACGATACTTTTCTTCATACATCGTTTTTTTAATTATTACTTTTAAAATTATGAACGATGCAAAAGTATTGTGTCGAAGTTACACTGTACCTGCGTTTGGGTTACAAAATGGTTAAACCGAATTTCTTGTTATTTTTTCAGCGCAAATAAAAATTCTAATCCGCCGCCGGCTCGATTTTTGGCGACAATCGTTCCCTTGTGGAAAGCAATCGCATTTTTCACAATGGATAAGCCCAAGCCCGAACCGCCTGTGTCCCTTGTTCTGCCCTCGTTGATGCGGTAAAAACGCTCAAACAGGCGGCTCAGATGCTGTTCTTCGGGGATGCCGGTGCCGGTGTCGGAATAGGAGAAATAGTAGAAATCTTTATCTTCATTATTCATTTTGATAGAGATGATTACGTTCGTTCCGGCATAGCGGATGGCATTGTCGGTCAGGTTGCGGAAAATGGAATAAAGCAAATTCCGGTTGCCGTTTACGATGACGTTTTCGGGCAGGTTCCATTCCATTTGGATGTTTTTTTCCCGAAGCGGAATTTCCAAGTCGGTTTTTAAGTTTTCGAGCAAATTTTTCATGTCCACTGCTTCTAATTTGAAGGATTGAGGCGCTTCTTCTATTTTGGTAATCAGGCTCATATCCTGTATCAGTTCGGAAAGCACCAATACCTGATTGTAGGCGCTTTCTATAAAATATTGCTTTTT
>JAITTD010000308.1 GCA_031287245.1 Bacteroidales bacterium | reverse complement strand
CGTTTTTGCCTGCATAGTCAAGCATGGCACGCAAATCCTTCATGTCTATCAGCAACCAGCCGTTGTCATCGGCAATGCGGAAAACAAGATTTAATGTGCCGGTTTGCGTGTCGTTCAGGTTGAGCAGTCGCGAAAGCAACAGCGGACCGATGCCTGAAATGGTAGTGCGCAACGGGTGTCCCTGTTGTGCCAGCACGTCTAAAAAGCACACCGGATACGGCTGAAACTCAAAGTCTGCCAAACCAAATTCTTCCTTACGGGCAGCAATGATTTTGTTCATCGCGCCCGGCTTGCTGATGCCCGACAGGTCGCCCTTCACGTCGGCCATAAACACAGGAACGCCTTCCATACTGAAAGCCTCTGCCAACACTTGCAGGGATACTGTTTTGCCGGTGCCCGTGGCGCCGGCTATCAGCCCGTGGCGGTTTGCCATGCGGGTATTCAGAAATAACGGCTCTTTGCCATGTGCTACATATAATTGAAAATCGCTCATAAAAATTTTTTCGCAAAAATACACGATTTTTGTTAATTATTTATGAAATTTTACAAAATTGGTATGTTTTTTGCTATATAAATACCAAAGGTTAATTATAATTTTAAAAATAGAATCAGAATGGCAAAAATAGATTTAAGCAAGTATGGAATCACAGGTGTGACGGAGATTGTACACAATCCGTCGTTCGATGTTTTATACAGTGAAGAAACCAAACCCGGTTTGGAAGGTTTTGAAAAAGGACAAGTTACGGAACTTGGCGCAGTAAACGTGATGACAGGCGTTTACACCGGTCGTTCGCCCAAGGACAAATTTTTTGTGCTGGACGACACCACTAAAAACACAGTATGGTGGACATCGGATGAGTACAAAAACGACAACAAGCCCGTTACGCCCGAAGCATGGAAAGTGTTGAAAAGTCTGGCAGTAAACCAACTGTCCAACAAAAAACTTTTCGTGGTAGATACCTATTGCGGCGCCAACGAAAACACCCGTCTCAAAATTCGTTTCATTGTGGAAGTGGCTTGGCAGGCGCATTTCGTAGCCAATATGTTCATTCGCCCTACCGCAGCCGAACTGGAAACCTACGGCGAGCCTGATTTCGTTGTTTTCAACGCATCCAAAGCCAAAGTTGAAAACTACAAGGAACTCGGACTCAATTCCGAAACAGCCGTTGTGTTCAACCTGACCGAGAAAATTCAGGTTATCCTGAACACCTGGTACGGCGGCGAAATGAAAAAAGGCATGTTCTCCTACATGAACTATCTGCTGCCTTTGCAGGGTATGGCATCGATGCACTGCTCGGCAAACACCGATTTGCAGGGCAAGAACACCGCCATCTTCTTCGGTCTGTCCGGTACAGGCAAAACCACCCTTTCCACCGACCCGAAACGTCTGCTGATTGGCGACGATGAGCACGGCTGGGACGATGAAGGCGTGTTCAACTTTGAAGGCGGCTGTTATGCCAAGGTCATCAACCTGAGCAAAGAGGCTGAACCGGATATTTTCAACGCCATCAAGCGCGATGCACTGCTCGAAAACGTAACGGTGAACAAAGACGGTAAAATTGACTTCAACGACAAATCAGTGACCGAAAACACCCGCGTTTCCTATCCCATCAATCACATTAAAAACATCGTTAAACCTGTTTCCAAAGCCGGTCCTGCCGAGAAAGTCATTTTCCTGTCAGCCGATGCCTTTGGCGTATTGCCTCCGGTATCCATTCTGACGCCGGAACAGACGCAATACTATTTTCTGTCAGGCTTTACTGCCAAACTGGCAGGTACCGAACGCGGCATCACCGAACCTACGCCTACCTTCTCTGCATGTTTTGGCGCGGCTTTTCTTTCGCTGCACCCCACCAAATACGGAGAAGAACTGGTGAAAAAGATGAAAAAATCGGGCGCTAAGGCATATTTGGTTAACACCGGCTGGAACGGTTCCGGCAAGCGTATATCCATCAAAGACACACGCGGAATCATTGACGCCATTCTTGATGGCTCCATTGACAAAGCCCCGACCAAGCAGATTCCCTATTTCGATTTCCAAGTGCCCACCGCATTGCCGGGTGTAAACCCCGCCATCCTCGACCCCCGCGACACGTATTCCGACGCATCGCAATGGGTTGAAAAAGCGAAAGACCTTGCCAATCGTTTCATCAAGAACTTTGCCAAATTTACAGGCAACGATACCGGCAAAGCGCTTGTAACATCAGGACCAAAATTGTAATTTATTTAATTTGTTCGTTTGTTAAGAGAGAGGCGCTTTCGAGTGCCTCTCTCTTTTTTACGGATAAACGGGTTAACGGATAAACGGATAAACGGGTAAACGGATAAACGGGTAAACGGATAAACAGGTAAACGGGATATTTTTGAAATAATTTAAACAAACTATTGCAAAAGTCAAAAAGACAGTTTATCTTTGCCTTGTTTTTGGGAACATTCAAACTTCAACCGTTATGGTACAGTTACTTTGGTATATCCATTGCATTTTGCGTTTGCAAAGCAGTCTGAAATTTTTTTCGGGGCTTTTTGCTGGCTTGCAAAGTTTTGGCATTCGACGTTCTGTTCTTTTTGCAGGAAAACGCCTTGTTGATCGATGTATCTTAGTTGAAAGTTTGAAACAAATCCATAACGCCCGCGACCGTATAAAATGATGGCTCCCCAATGGAGGCGGGAGCGGAATCAGTTTTTAAAATTCAATATTTAGGATATTTAGAAATAAAAATAAAAAACAAAAAAGTATGAAAACGATAAATATTAAGATAACAGCCATTTTGCTGATTCTGGCAGGAAGTTTTTCCTGCGGGAAAGATAAAGAAATAGACTTCAGCAATATCGAAGATTTGTATGCACAGCCTTTGCCGGTTATTCAAAAAGCCGTGCAGGGGAAATGGAAAGTGTATGTTTCTTGTGGCGGAGTTGTAGGATGCGTTTATCCGAAAAATTCATTTTTTGAAATTACCTCAAATGAAACTATTGAGGACAATGACGTTGGCGACCACACAGTTCGCTCTTACTCATGGAAAAAGAAAAAAGTTGACATAAATGGTAAAATGGTTAATACGCATATTACATGGCCCGACGATGCAGACGAAACAGAAAAATCATCACAAGCAGGAAGATATTTTATCTGTATAAAAAATGACACATTGTATTCTAACGGTTGTTCGCTTGCTTCGGATTGGACTATTATGGGACATACTTATATTCGGGTTAAATAACAAATTAATAATTCAAATAATATGAAAACAAGAAAATACATTCAATTAGTAGTCCTGACATTGAGTATGATTACAGGGACTGCTACCGTTTTTGGTCAATCCAAAATGATTCAGAAGGAGATGAATCAACGAAATCATGTATCTTTTACAAAATTTGCAAAAGACACAGTTATTCCGATGAAGAATGCTCCCAGTCTGCTGAAAAAACTTCAGCCTGAAATGAAAGATAAAGATGAATGGAAAACATCCAGGCGAAAAAAAGTGAAGGACGAACGCGGTTATACGCACGAATTTTACCAGCAGTATCATAAAGGTATCAAAGTAGAAGGCGGAGAGTTTGGCGTACATGCTGTAAATGACAGTATCGAAACGGTGCTGGGAAACTTTGAGCCGACAGGCGATGTAAATGTTCAAGCAAAACTTTCGGAAGAAAAAGCCTTAAAGTACGCCTTGAAACATATTGGCGCAGAAGTTTATAAATGGCAAGTGCCGGAAGAAGAAAAATGGCTTAGGGATCATTTTGACGAAAGTTACGTGCCCAAAGGAGAGTTGGTAATAGTGAAAGATGTATTAAAAACAAACAGTCTTTACCGTTTGGCATACAAGTTTGATATTTATGCCCACAAACCCATGAGCAGCAACTATGTTTGGGTGGACGCCATAACAGGAGAGATAATTAACATAGAGTCACGTATTCTTTTCAGCAATGCACCCGGAACAGCGGCTACCCGTTACAGCGGCACAAGAACTATTACAACAGACTACTACAACGGTAGTTATCGATTGAGAGAGTCAAGAAATGGTGTACAGATTAATACCTACAATATGCATTTTGGTACGATTGCAAATAATGCAACAGATTTTGTTGATAATGACAACAATTGGACGGCAGCAGAATACAATAATACCAATAGAGACAATGCCGCACTTGACGCTCACTGGGGAGCTGAAATGGTATATGACTATTTCAGTCAGGTTCATAATCGGAATAGTTGGAATGGTA
>JAITTD010000257.1 GCA_031287245.1 Bacteroidales bacterium | reverse complement strand
ATTGCGTTGTTTTCCTCATCGCTTTTTTTGACGTACTTCACTTCCCATACCCATTCGCAAGGAATGTCGGGCAACAGATGGCTGCGCTTCAAATAAATATCCGTATAACCGTGTGTTACCTCCATCTCCGTGATTGGAACAAACAACCTGCTTTGGAACAAACTGTTCAGAAGCAAAAGTTTGATCAACTTCTCGTCGAAGTTTTGCAAATCGCGATTCGACATGCGGCTGATGATGTTTTGGCTCATGTATTCAATGAACGGCGCAGGATTGACGTTATATGCCAGTTCCCATATCGCATCGTTCTGAGCGGTATAATCCATGTGTATATCTGTGTTCCTTTCTTTTGTCAGTCGCATGATATATTCCCAATATACCGTCCGTATGGAATAATTCGGTATTTTCAAACGCAAACGCCCTCGGTCAAACCGGTCAATGGTGAGCAATCCCATGTAAAACAACAGGGATATGAAATATTTATTGTCGTGCAATTGCTCTATGGAAAATTTCAGGATGATATTCGCATAGATGCCGCCCTCTTGAGTAATCTCCATCAGTTGCTTGCGATTTTGCTCTTTTTGCACCAAGCGTCTTAACCGTCCGTAGTCGGTTTTCAGATTTTCATCAACAATGTACTCCACTTTATTGCCCCTTTTTTGAAAGTGGTCGAAAAAATAGAGTATCATTGACGGATTATAAACTTTGTGTTCGCTTTCGCCATGAAAAAGATAGCCGTTATACAAAAACTCCATATCCACATCAATCAACGACTTGTCAACGCCGGTTGCTTCCATCAACCAATTGACTTCTTCTTGTGTAAATCCCAGCATTTCATTGTATATAGGGTCGAGAGAGAGATTGTTGGAAATATTGAATCCGCTGGTCAGGTCGTCCAGCATGATGGGGGTGATACCGGTGAGCAGGATACGGTCGATGACGGTTTTACTGCCTGCTTTCAGCGTTTCGTAAAAATCGCGTACACTTCCGTTGGCACGTACCATATTGCGATAAAGATCATCACCGGTTGAAGTTCCCATGGCGATGAGGTCGTTGGCGAAATGGTCGTATTCATCAATGATGACAAAGATTTTTATTCCGGCTGATTTTGCGGCACTGTAAGTTTTACGCAATGCAGTAACGCCCGATTTTTCAGCGTCTATCTCCTTGATGAGCAATTCCGCTTCAGCAAAAATATTATTATGGCAACGCAAAAAATCGCGAACAGTATCTTGAACATTACTCGCAAATGAATCTCTGAAATCCTCGCCGCTGGTGGTGTCCAATCCCGAAAAGTCAAATTCCATTACAGCATAAGTGTTCTTTTTGGATGTAGGATGCTTCCCAATATACAAATCGCCGAACAAAGTTTCAAACTTACCGGCTCCGTTGATGTCATAATAATGCGACAGCATCGAAAAGAACAAACTTTTGCCAAACTTGCGCGGACGGGTGAAAAACAGATAAGAATTGGATTCTTTTTCCAGTAATTCAATGAACCGCGTCTTATCGACATAGGCATAATTTTCTTCAATTAACCTTTCAAAATTTGAATTGCCGTAAGGCAGGCTTTTATATTCTTTCGTATCCATAACCCATGATTTAATTTGACAACAAAAGTACATAATTTTCTCAGATTTCCTTCTAAAAAAAAACCTGCCAAGGTCTTCATGACCTGACAGGTTTTTTAACACTGTTCAATGCCGGTTATTCATACGGATTGAATGTACCCGCACTTCTGTCATCCGTCCAGCCGATGGTTTGCTCGATGAGCGGATTTTTCTGGATATGCGCAGTATAGGGAATACGCAGGAAGTCTTGCCTGTCGGGATTATAGTGGACAGGTTCGGTATCGTATAACATCACCGTGTGATAAAACACGTCGAAATAGGCATCTCTTCCTGCCGGCGTATCGATGCCGCCGGCTGTCAGAATGCCGTTCACCCTGCTTACCATCTCATTGACATTCGCGGCTTTCTCGTTGCCGTCTTTTACCCATGTCTGAACGGCGTGACGTTGCAGCCCGTTGAGTTTGTAACCGCTCAGCCCGCCTGCAAACAGATCCCAGCGACGCAGGTCGTAGTAACGTTGCGATTCGAAAGCCAGTTCAATTCTGCGCTCGTTCAGAATATCCAGCATCAGGGCGTCGCCTGTTTTGCGTCCCAGCCCATAGTTGTTTCCCGGAAGAATACCGGCGCGTTTGCGGAGAGCGTCCAACACCGCGTATGCTTCATCCGGGTGACCGGTTTTGGCTGCCGCTTCGGCATAGTTCAGCATCACTTCGGCAAAACGGAACAGCGGCCAGTCGGTGCCGCATTCTTTCAGGGGACTCGTTCCGGTTGCTGAGTAATCGCGGTCGTCTGATATAAACTTACGGATGGTAAAACCCTGTCCGCGGTTATTGGTGTTCTCAAATCCGTTGTCGAAAGGGTCTAAATTGCCATTTGCTCCCCAGCAGAAGATCCAACCGTGTTTCATTTTTCCGGTTGCATCCACATCTCCGGACAAAGCGCTTGAATTTCGCCGGATAAGCGGAAACTCGCAGCCATTGTAGTTGATGAAGGCATAGAAACGCGGTTCGCGATCAACCCAAAATGCAGTCCTGTTAACGGCGTCCCCATCGGGTCCCGTGGGTGATCCGCCAGCCACAATTGCTCCTTGCGTAATATCGCCTAAGACTTTGCTGCCATCCTTGCTGTAATCAATCGGAAATCCGGTAAACGGCGTTCCGTCGTTATTAGCAAAGGCATTCACAAATTCGAGGGTAACATTGACGGAACTTCCGCCGGAAGAACTGGGGCGGAATCGCTGATCTATTTGATTATTGTTAATAAGCGGTTCGTAACGGCGCACCCAAATCATTTCTTTGTTCATCTCTTCGGTCACCAGCATTTTGTAATAGTTTTCCATTACCTTGGCGCGGTCGCCTCCTTCTTCGGCATACAAGCCGAAGCCGGCTGTTTTCAGGCTGTCGTATGCCACTTTACAGGCGGTGTATGCCTCGTTCCAGCGTTGCTCAGCCGGTTTGGTGCCGGCAGGGGTTTGTCTGGTAAACTGCGGGCTGGCATAGTAAAGCAACACTTTGCCTTTCAGCGCGTAAGCAACTCCCTTGCCGATGTGTCCGTCGTTGCGTTTCATCGGAAAAGAAGCGTCGGGAAGTGCGATAGCGGCATTCAAATCTTTGATGATTTGCTCAACACATTCCGATGTTTTGGCGCGTGGCGTTTGCAGATCCTCAATATTGGAAGTCGCTTCCTGCTCGTGCAGCAACAGGGGAACGCCGCCGTATGTACGCACCAGGTCGAAATAATG
>JAITTD010000142.1 GCA_031287245.1 Bacteroidales bacterium | reverse complement strand
TCTGATAATCAGGCGAAAGCGAAAAATATACTGGCTTTTATCAAAACTTACATCAAAAAAAATTTAAAAAATAATTGTTTTTATGCAAAATGCTGTATATTTGCGGCTTGAAAATGTTGATAAAATGTTAATAAATTAATTTTTAAAAATATGGATACTTTATTTAGGATGTTTGGTTCGGGAGCGATTTTCAACATCCTGTTACTGACTTTATTGCTGCCTTTAGTGGTTTTTCTCATCGTTAGCCTGATTTTTTACCTTTCAGCCGGCAAGGAAACCCTGCAAAACAACCGCAAACTGCGTGCGGAGTCCCGCAAATCCCTCAGTGGAAAATGGGGGCTTGGCGCTGTTGTTGCTTTGATATTTATGGCTATCAGCGGAGCCATTGGAGGACTCAGTTTGTTCCCCTTTCTTTATTGGGCTGCGTTGCTTTTAATCTCTCCGGTAGTGGGGTATGGTCTTGTCGCAGTGTTTCTCAGAAGTTTCAGAGGTGAAGCAATCGATGTAGGGAATCTGTTTATCGGGTTCCGCAGTTACGGTAAAGTGCTGGGTGTTATGCTTTTGACCTTTTTATATACCGCTCTCTGGACACTTTTATTCATTGTGCCGGGAATCATCAAAGCATATTCCTACGCTATGACAGCTTACATTCTGCACGACGACCCTACTGTGGGCGCTGACGAAGCAATTGAACGGAGCAAGGCGATGATGAACGGTCACAAAGCGAAACTGTTTCTGCTCGATGTAAGTTTCATCGGTTGGGGATTGCTTTGCATCCTGACGCTGGGCATTGGGCTTTTGTGGTTACTGCCCTATATGCAAACCGCCCGCGCTGCTTTTTATGAAGATGTACGTTGCACCGCCGCTGTTGCCTGATAAATAACGACATTGCACCGCACCAAGACACTATCGTTAAAGGTATTGTTGAATGAGTTTATCAGCAACCATCAGTTTGAGAGTAAACTCACTGAGGCACGGGTCATTGCGGCATGGAAAGAAATAGCCGGACCCTTTGTTGATGCGGGAATCCGTTTGTACAGGCAAACCATGTATGTTCACGTGGCTTCGTCGGCAGTGCGGTACGAATTGTTGATGCAGCGTTCGCAACTGCAGCGTTTGCTGAATGAAAAACTGGGGGAACCGCTGGTGAAAAAAATCATCATCACTTGAATGCGCAAAGTATTGAATGTAAGGTTTTTAGTGACGTTCTGTTAAAGCGTTACTTTAAGTGTAAAAACATTCAAATTTTCCCGTCCCACCAATTTTTCAAAAAATATTCAACCGGCATCACTTCCACGCCGTTGCTCAAACGCGGTGTTTTGTCCAACGACACCATTATCAGACGTGCCTGCGGGTGTTCTTCTGCAAAAGTTTTCAAGCCTTTCAGATGTTGGGATTGTACTTCGCCGGTTGATTTTATTTCGATGGCCACACGCGCATCGCCCAAAACGGCGTCCACCTCTACGCCGCTGTTTGTCCGCCAATACGACAAACTGTCTTCGCTGTCGGAATAACCAATGCAGGCAATTAATTCCTGTATGACCAAATGTTCAAAAGCGTGTCCAAAATCAGTAGAGCCGGGCAACAATTTTTTCCTGTTTAACAAATAATTGGCAATTCCCACGTCAAAATAATAAAAGCGTGGCGCTTGTATCAATCGGCGTTTCACCGTTTTTCTGTAGGCAGGAATCATATAACCAATCATCGTGTCTTCGAGAATAGAAAAATACTCTTTAATGGTAACAGCGCTCACGCCGCAATCGGTGGCAATGTTTTGATAATTCACTATTTCGCCATTAGTCAATGCTGCTGCCTGCAAAAAGCGGTTAAATGAGCCTAAATTGCGCACCAAGGCTTCGGCTTTTATCTCTTCCTGCAAATAGGTTCCCACATAAGCCTGCAACCGTTTCCACGCATTTTCCACAAGATAATGGCGTGGGAGCATACCGTTATTTACTGCGCGAATAATGTCAAAATCGGGGATTTCGGCGCTCACTAAGGGGTAAAAAATGTTGCGCAAAGCACGACCGCCAAGCGTATTTGCCCCTGAACGTTTCAATTTTCGCGCACTGGAACCGCTCAAAATAAAGCGCAGGTTTTTATTGACCATCAGCCACTGCACTTCATCTAAGAGTTGCGGAATTTTCTGAATTTCGTCAATAATAATCAATTCATTTTCGGCACAACTCATCAATTCATCCCGTAAAAGTTCTGGGCGGCGGGTGAGAAGTTCAAATACATCGGCTTTCAGCAGGTCGTAATAACGAACTCCCGGAAAACGTTGTTGCAAAAAGGTAGTTTTTCCTGTTTGACGTGCTCCGAACAAGAAAACACTATCATTTTCAGCATCTTGCATTTTGAAAAATCTTGCAATCATAAAGTTATACTTTAGTTTAACCTGCAAATCGAAATAATAACTTTGCAAAGGTAAACATTTTTTCCCATTCTTCAAGGTTTGTATGCGTTTCGTTGAAAAAGGGAAATTTCGAAGCTTTTGTCATAGTTATTTATGGAAGACTGCTTAGTAGCCGTTATACTCTTTTAAAAATGATATGTATCCTATTTTCTATTGATATGTATCCCCTAACGGGAATGTTCGCTTGTCCGTAGGACGTTCATATCAATAGAAATAAATCTCAATATAACCTCAATTCCCCGTTAGGGGATACATTTATTGAAAACAAAAAGGGATTTGTTATGCACTCGCCGGGCATTTATTTATTTATGAAAAAAAATGAAAAAATGAGGCTAAATCTTTTTTTGAGGTGCTATGATGCCCGAAGGGCTTGATTGTCAGATCCGCAGGCGAGCGAAGCGTTGCCTGCGGTAGGGCGAACACACGAACACTACTGCCTGAAAGGCAGCACTAAAAGGTTCTGCCTTTCAGGCAGGGACCGGCGGGGGCTTCTGCCGCAGGT
>JAITTD010000007.1 GCA_031287245.1 Bacteroidales bacterium | reverse complement strand
GAGGTACCGCTGACAGCATTGGAGGTCGGCGTTACCGGTATTCCGTCCAATGTAAATTCACTGAATACCGCATACTGACTCGCCGTCAAAGTCACAATAAAGGAGGAGGCTTCGCCGTTCTGGGCATCGAGTTTCAATTCAAAGTATTCTTCGTCATTTTGATCGGTATAATTCTGCACCGGGGTATCGCACAGTACACGAATATTGGGTACCTGAACCCCGATGGTCACAATTTTTTCTCCCCCGGTGACGGTCGTTGTATTCGACAGCACTTTCACTGTCGCGGTTGAGCCGTTCACTGCCGTACAGGTTGCCTGCACTTTCAGGCGTATAAAAACCGCTTCGTTTACTTTCAGAGTGTTTGAGTTCGAGGTGAAACTCACCGTCACCTTCTGGCCAAAAAAAACCGGGGGGTCGTAGGTGATCGATGCCGTATGGCCTGTACCGTTCTCGGTACTTACATAAGTAATTCCCGTGGGAAGCGTCACTTCCAGTTTGGCCGCCGTAATGTCTGCTACGGTCGGAGTGAAGTAAATATCCAGGGTTCCCGGATCGTCCAGGACAGTCAAGATAGCCGGAGTCAACATCGGGTATCCCGTACTCCATGACACCGTTTGCGCCTGCAAGCCGGTAAAACTCTGCATCGCTCCCAAAAGCAACGCAATCATCATGCCCCAAAGGGCGCGGGGGAAAAAGGAAATGTTTTTCATATCAATTATATCATTATATCAATTATTTATTATTTTACGCATTTATACATTGTGATATCTTTTACGTAAATACTCATGCAAATATCGTGCAAAAGTATTTTTTGCGTTTAACAGGCAGTAATTTTTAATTCGTAATTCGTTTGTGATACGATTGTGATTCGGTTGTGATTCGTTGTGATTCGTTGTGATTCGGTTGTGATTCGGTTGTCCGTAATTATTATTTAATTGAAAATTGAAAATTTTGGCGTCTCCCGACAGGGGACGATAGCTTCGAGGGGTCGGTGCAGGTGTCCCTTGACAGGGGAAAGTGTCGCCGAGGGGTCGGTGCGGGTGTCCCTTGACAGGGGAAAGTGTCGCCGAGGGGTCGGTGCGGGTGTCCCTTGACAAGGGACGGCTGTTTTCGCCACAATCCGAAAATATTGAGGGGTCGGAGCAGCAGACAAGGGGATTAATCCCCTTGCTACTATCCGTAGTAATTGCCTAATTTTTTGCTGATTTCATCAACGGAAGTTTTGCGTATTTCTGTTTTTCCGATGTTGCTGAGCAGCACCAAGTGGATGAAACTGTTCTCTCTTTTCTTGTCTTTGGCGGCGCTTTGCAACACGTCCACCACTGGAACGGTGGACGTAACGGGCAATTTGAATCGTTGCAGCAGTCGTTCCAATCGTTGTACGCCGCTAAGAGGGAATCCACATTCGCCTGCTGACCACCGTGCGGCTATCATCATGCCCACGCTGACCGCTTCGCCGTGACTGACGCCGCTGAGCACCTCTATGGCGTGACCAAAGGTGTGCCCGAAGTTGAGAATACGCCGTTCGCCTTGTTCGCGCTCGTCGTTTTCCACTACCTGCGCTTTTATTTTTACCGACATCTCAATCATGTGCGAAAGAACGTCGGCCTTTCGTGCAAGTATCTCATCTGCGTTTTTTTCCAAATAGTCGAACAGTGCGGCATCGCGTATGGCGGCAGCCTTCACGATTTCTGCCAACCCGGACACAAATTCCGCATCGGGCAGGGTGTTGAGCATCTCGTGGTCGCAAATCACGAACTGAGGCTGATTGAAGGTGCCGACCATGTTTTTGTAACCTCCAAAATTGACGCCATTTTTGCCGCCTACGCTGGCGTCCACCTGCGACAGCAGGGTGGTGGAAACGAAGCCGAACGGAATGCCCCGCATATAGGTGGATGCGGCAAATCCCGCCACATCGCACACTAATCCGCCGCCCACCGCTACAATGAAACTGTTGCGATCGGCGTTCAAATCAAGCAGGGCGGCGTAGATATTTTCCACTGTTCGGAGGGTTTTATACTGCTCGCCAACGCCAATTTCGACAACGGGAAAACCATCGATAAAATCGCGGTAAAACTTGCGAACGTTGCCATCAGTGATGATGATAACTTGTTTGTCTTTGGGCAAATACGCCCCAAGCCGGTGAAACGATTCTCCTGTCAAAACACAGGATTCCGCACCATTGGTGCAGATTTTTAACGCATACATAACTATATATAAATAATTGTACAAAGATAACCTGCGGAACTTTCGTAGATACGAAAGTTCCGCAGGTTCACTAAACGGTTCCCCATTTTTCGGGCGCTTCACGCCATTTTTTCAGCAAATCCAACTGATTTGCTTGAATATATCCCGATTCAAGCGCCAGTTCGAGCAATTCGGGATAATTGGTCAGCGTGTGCAGTTCGCATTTGGCTTGTTTGAAATTGGCTTCCGATAGCGGAAAGCCATAGGTGAATATTGCCACCATTCCCAATACCGGATTTCCTGCTTGTCGCAGGCTTTCCACTGCTGCAATGCTGCTGCCTCCGGTTGAAATCAAATCTTCCACCACTACCACTTTTTTGTTTGGTTCTAATAGACCTTCAATCCGGTTGCCTAAACCATGTTCTTTGGCTGATGAGCGTACATACACAAAAGGCAGTTTCATAGCATCCGCCACTAATGCCCCTTGTGCGATGGCGCCGGTTGCTACGCCCGCAATTACTTCTGTTTGCGGGTAATATTGCCGGATAGTCGTCACCAAGCCATCCCTGATGATGGTGCGTATTTCGGGGAAACTGAGCGTTTTCCGATTGTCGCAATAGATGGGCGATTTCCAACCCGAAGCCCACGTAAATGGATTTGCAGGTTCCAATTTAATGGCTTTACTTTGCAATAAATAATACGAAATAGAGTGTATGTCAGACATATTTTTTTGATGATTTTGCAAAAAAGGCAGATGAGTCATCTGCCTTTTTTCATTTTGAAATAGAAACCATTGACAATTATAATTGGTCAAATTGGTCAGCAGCCGAAGTTTCTTTCGGATTGGGACCCCATTTGTTGATGCCGGGTTGGCTATCGGTGCAAAACAACACGAGTAACCAAATAGCGCCTACAAGAGGAATCAGAACAATAAAATACATCCAGCCACTTTTGCCGACATCGTGCAAACGACGAACGCACACCGCCAAACTGGGGACAATCAATGCCAGCGAGAAAAGGATAGAAACGACACTGAACAGAATCCCGATATACGGGATGAGCACCAAGAGGGATAACACGATCCCTATCAACGTATTGACCAACACAAACATCCAGTATTCTTTGCGCCGTGCTCTTGTTTTGAAATCAGCATACTGCTTTAAGACTTTGATAAACCATTCCATAATAATACGATTTTTAGATTATTTATTAATTTAAATTGAAAAATTTCGCGGCAAAGATACAAGTTATTTTTTATTTGCAACATTTTTTTGCATAAAAAACTAAAAACCGTTCAGTGCCAAAAAGTTATAATCCATGGCTATTGTTTTCAGGAAAGTTTTATTCTGCACGGGGGTAGTCATTTTTTTATCGTTGATATTCAGTATTTTTCTTACCTTTTTGGCGATGATTGCCAAATCCATGTCGTAGCCTTTTGTGTTCAATGCCTCAATCAACAGGTTGATGATAAAGGATATTTGCGAGTCGGAAAGCAGTTCGACATTCGGGTAGGTAACGGTGTATCGGGGAGCGAACTGAAAGAAAAGGTTGTACATATCAATGTTTGACTTGATATTGGTTTTGACGACAATGGTTCCTGCTGCCATATCGCCCAAACGTTGGCTGTATTTGGAATTGGCAATCGCTATCAGTCCCACGATTCCGTCAAGCCATAAGTCAACGGGCATCAGCAGCCAGCGCAGGAAAAAACCTCCGATTTGAGTTGGTGTGCCGTCTAAGTTGGTTACTTTGATGTTCAGCGCCATTTTGCCCGGCGTTTGTCCGCCAAAAATCGTTTCGCACAGGAAATGAAAAAATATGACAGGAAGCGCTGCAATCACCCAAAGAGTAATTCCGACATTGGTGGATGGATATTGGTTCAAATTGATAAGAGTGTATATTACTGCAAATGCGTAAACAGACAACATTATCCAATCCAGCAGCCATGCACAAAAGCGTTTGCCGATGCTTGCTGCCTGGTATTTAATCATCACATTCTGACCGCTTAAAATATCTATCGAATCCACATTTGCATATATTATAGTCATGACAAAAGTAATCTTTTTTTGCTGAATTGAAAAAAAATAGTACTTTTGTGTATGAAAAGAATGGAACATCTATATGTCGAATTGACCCCTGATGTATGAAAGAGGCGATTTTTTACGTGCGAAACAAAGAAAAATGGAAGCAATACGAGCATTGCTTGAAGCAAAGCGAAAAACAATCGCCCGATGCATTGGCTGATATTTATATTGACTTGGTCAACGACCTTTCGTTTGTTCGGACGCATTATCCTCATTCACATTTAGTATTGTATCTCAATGGATTATCATCGAAATTGCATCAATTCATCAACAGGAAGAAAACCGAGAAGTTGTCGCGTTTCGTTCACTATTGGCTCTATGAGGTACCCGAAACCATGTATGACGCCCGCAAGGAACTGTTGGTTTCGTTTATTATCGTCATAGTCAGCGCTCTGATTGGCGTTTATGCATCTGCTATGGACGAAAATTACAAGAGTCTGATACTCGGCAACCAATATGTGGAAATGACATTGGATAATATAGCAGCCGACGACCCTATGGCTGTGTACAAGGACAATGATTCTTACAGAATGTTTTTCGGGATTACATTCAATAATATCTGGGTGTCGTTCCGCGCATTTATCATGGGGATGCTTACTTCCATAGGCACGGCTTACGTATTGTTCAAAAATGGCGTCATGCTGGGTTGCTTTCATTATATGTTTTATGAAAACGGCTTGATGTGGGATTCGTTTCTGACCATTTGGATTCACGGCTCGCTGGAAATTCCGACCATGATACTTGATGGAGCCGCTGGCATAGCGTTGGGTAACGGCTGGCTGTTCCCAAAAACATATCGACGGATGGATTCCTTCAGAATAGGTGCCCGACGGGGACTCAAAATCATTGTGGGTACTATTCCTTTCACGATTACAGCCGCCTTTTTAGAGTCGTACCTCACTCGGCATACCGAATTGCCTGATCTGTTTCGACTGCTGTTCATTCTCTTAGCAGTCGGCTTTGCTGTTTTTTATTTTGTGATATATCCGTACCGACTGCACAAGAAACGGACCCTTCAAACGGAGACGCTATGAGAAGATTTTTGGTTTCACTGTTCATCGTCTGTTCTGTTGCATCTGCTCACGCGCAAAGCATTCAGGAATTGTTGAAACAACTTGAGACCGACACTTTAGCCGAGCAAGTTGTTTTGGATACGATGTGGCTACAAAACGAGACCTTATCGGTAGCAGCCGTTCCGTGCAATCCGGATGTCCTCCAAAAATTTCAAAAAGACGATTTGTACGCCTACGATAAAGACAGAATGACGTGGGCGCAACGGATGCAACTGTTCATCAACAAATGGTTGTATCGCTTTATAGGCAAAAGCATCAGTTCAGTAACCATTCGGACTGCATTTTGGATGACAGGCATTGCGGTGGCGATATTGTTCCTCATTCTGATTTTGAAAAAAAATACCAATGTCTTTTATTGGGCAGGCAGGAAAAGATTATCCTACAATATAGAAGATGAAGATATTGAAAATCAGGATTACGATTTGTTGTTGGAAAAAGCGGTAAAAAGCGGACAGTATGAGAATGCCATCAGGTGGCAGTTTATGAAAACCTTGCAAATTCTGCAAAAACACCGGCTGATTTCATTCGATTCGTACAAAACCGTGAACGAGTACGTCTATGAAATAACGGAAAGCGGATTGAGGATGAAATTCAAAACCCTGTCGTATTCGTTTGTTTACTATCGTTATGGGCAGGGGGAAGCCAACGGAATACGTTTTGCCGAGTTTCACAATGCAAGCGAGGAACTGATTAAAATGATTGGAAAATGAGAAAAAAAACCACCATCTGGATATTCCTTTTCATCGCGTTCCTCGTGTTTTATTACTTCAACCGGGACTCGTTTGTGAAATACAAATGGATACCCACATACAGCACGGCGGACAAGCAACCCTTCGGCTGTTTTGCTTTCGACTCGCTGCTGTCCGCTTCGTTAGAAAACGGATATTACCACAGTTACGCGAGTATGGAAAAACTGCTCGACAATAGTCACCGCCTTGGCATTGACGCTACACAAGCGAATTTTCTCATCATCCGAAATGCAAAATGGATCCACGACAGCACATTTATGCTCATATACGAGCACATCAGGGCGGGGAGCAACATCATCCTCGCTACCAGTTCGTTACCCGACACATTACAACAAATGCTGCATACAGAGGTAGATTACCTTCACTGGGCGAATCGCTATCCGGTGCATCTTTGCGATACAAGCGACCGGCAACAACAAATTGTTCCCGGTTCAATTCTTGACTGTTATATCACTCCCAGTTTGGTAGAACAAGACTCCTCCTTCGATGAAATCAGGCTACTGTACCGTATATCCGAAACAGCCGACCAACACAAGACGTTAAGCATCCGCTACAACATAGGAGAAGGAAACCTGATCATCGTCTGCAATCCGCTGTTTTTCACAAATTACGGCATCCTCAACGATTCCATCAGCCCCTACATCTGGCAACATTTGGGATATGTGAAAAATCGTCCGCTCATCCGCACGGAATATTATTCTCGGATGAATTACGCCATGGACAGCGGTATAGCAGCAACATGGGATATTCTTACACGCGATAAGCCAATGTCTTGGGCGTTGATCATCACCTTATTGACACTGCTGATTTTCATACTTTCCAACCTGAAAAGAAAGCAAAAGCCCATACCGATTATTCGCCCGCCGAAAAATATGCTGCTCGATTTTGTGCGCTCCATCACCAACTTGTACATCCGAAAGAACAACAATGCCGATATTGTGATGAAACGCAGGCTGTATCTGAGCGAGGAATTGAAACGCAAGCACGGCATAGACATTGTTAACCAAACGAGCACCATAGAAATGTGTAACCGATTAGCGCAAAAAACGGGCTGTATGCCACAGGACATCAGGCGTTGCCTGTTAAAAATGAATGCCATCAATGAAAATATAAAACTCACAGACAAAGAATTAATGGACATCGTCAAAGAAATGAATCAATTGAATATTTGATATGACTAAAAATTGCCGCAAATTTATTTCACAAATTCCACTTCCTTAAAGCCAAATGTCCTTACTCTGCCGTCTCTGTTGAGAATTTCGAGCATTCCGACCGGATTGACGCCCTTAATGCAGCCTTCAAACGTTTCATTGGCAGCGCTGAATGGCATCCATTCGCCCAAACGATAGAGATTGTGCAGATAATCGTTGTGCAAAGCGGCTGTGTTTCCTTCTACAATCTGTTTGTAGCGGC
>JAITTD010000269.1 GCA_031287245.1 Bacteroidales bacterium | reverse complement strand
CACAAAGCCTGTACTTTGTTTTCAGGGACATTCACCTCAAACGTGACGGGTTTGCCGTCCCAATTGATGCCTTCCTGATTGAAGCAGGTAATGTCGCTTGCAGGTATCGTCTCTTTTCCCGAACTGTGCGTGAAATCGCTGAAAGTGAGGCGAAGCTTTTCTAACGGTTTTCGGGATGCCCAAACGCCGATTTGCCAGGTATAATATTCGTTGGGGAGTGCATATCCGTTGAAGACAAGGGGGCATGCCCCCTTGTCATACGCTTTGGTTGCCCAACGTGCCGGCACGGTTTTCAAACTGATGGGAAACGCGCGGTCTTCGGGAAATACCACAAAGTTTTCCGGATGCTTTTCTTTCAATTCCCGTATTTCGTTTTCCGTGGCAATCAAGCCCATCGGCGTAAAGGCGTCAAACTTGGAACGGGTTTCAAAACGTTGCACTTTTGCTTCGGGCAATGACGCGAAGTTTTCCTTTACGACTTTTTCCCATTCCGGGTCGGCGGCATACTTCGGCGGCAGATAGTCGTTCGCTTTGTTGTGATTTCCCCATCCGGTTCTGAACTTATAGGGCAGATAATAAATATAATAGGTGCCCGCGCCCGTTTCCGGTTGAAAGGCAATCACGCCTTTCTCCGACGAAAATTCAAGCAGGCTCACATTTTTCACTTCCTCGCCCGATGCCGCATTTTTTACGATTACCCGCTTGGTTTCGGGACGCAAGTCCGGTCGTCGCCACGGCAGGGTTGCGACAACGGCGTTTTGCTTCGCATCCGTCACTAAAACTACCGCCCTGTGATTGCCCACACTGTCCACATTCCATGAACTGTCGGCAACGACAAATGGTATGCCGTCGGGTGAGAATGGTTGATATTTACTCTCGCCATCGGGCGAAACATTTGTGTTGCAAGCATATAGCAATGTTGCCAATATAAATAAAAGATATTTATTCATTTTTATCATGTGAATCAAAATATTACGCCACAAAAATAGTCAAAATAAATGAAATAAGCAGAGATAATAAACATTTTGTCCACGACGCCGCTATGAACGGCTTTATAAGCCATTACAGAGTTTTTTGCTCAGTTTCATGGCGCAAAAATGCGGTCCGCACATGGTACAGTGGTCGTTTTCGCCGGTGATGTGGCTGGCTTGGTAGTATTCCAGCGCCTTTTCGGGGTCGAGCGAGAGGTTGAACTGGTCTTTCCAGCGGAAGTCGAAGCGAGCCTTGCTCAGGGCGTTGTCTCGCACCTGCGCTCCTGGGTGTCCTTTGGCAAGGTCGGCGGCGTGGGCGGCGATTTTGTAGGCTACTACGCCTGCTCGCACATCCTCTTTATCGGGCAGCCCCAGATGCTCTTTGGGTGTCACGTAGCAAATCATCGCCGTGCCGTACCACGCAATTTGTGCTGCCCCGATGGCGGAAGTGATGTGGTCGTAGCCGGGCGCAATGTCCGTGGTGAGCGGTCCCAATGTATAGAAAGGCGCTCCGTGGCAAAGTTTTACCTGTTCGTCCATATTGGCGCGTATTTGTTGCATCGGCACGTGCCCCGGTCCTTCTATCAGCACCTGCACGTGATGTTTCCACGCTGTGAGGGTGAGTTCGCCGAGCACAGAGAGTTCGGCAAACTGTGCGGCATCGTTGGCGTCGCGGGTGCAGCCCGGGCGCAATCCGTCGCCAAGTGATACTGCTACATCATACTGTGCAAGAATCTTGCACACCTCCTCAAAATGTGTGTAGAACAGGTTTTCTGCATTGTGAATGTTCATCCAGTTGGCAATGATAGAGCCGCCGCGCGACACGATGCCGGTGATGCGGTTTTGCACTAAGGGCAGATGCGCCCGCAGCAATCCTGCATGGATGGTGAAATAGTCCACTCCCTGCTCGCACTGCTCAATCAGCGTGTCGCGATATATTTCCCACGTGAGTGCTGCTATATCGCCGTTCACCTTCTCCAACGCCTGATAGAGCGGCACCGTACCGATGGGTACCGGCAGGTTGCGGATGATCCATTCGCGCGTTTCGTGAATGTTGTTGCCGGTGGACAGGTCCATCAGCGTATCGCCGCCCCATTTGCAACTCCACACCGCCTTTTCCACCTCTTCGTCAATGCCCGACGACAGGGCGGAATTGCCGATATTGGTGTTGATTTTCACTAAAAAACGCGCACCGATAATCATCGGCTCGGCTTCGGGGTGGTTGGGATTGGCGGGGATAATGGCGCGTCCGGCGGCTATTTCGTTGCGCACAAATTCCGGCGTGATGTGGCTTGCTATGCCCAACATCTCGTTTTGCAGGTTCTCGCGAATGGCAACGTACTCCATTTCCGGCGTGATGATGCCCTGCTGCGCATAATACATCTGAGAGATGCTCTTGCCGGCTTTGGCACGTCGCGGCAAATGCGTTACCGGAAAGCGAATATCGTCCAAATCCTTATTTTGAAGGCGTTCGTTGCAATATTGAGACGAAAAGGCAGGCAATTCTTCCGTGTCGTTCCGTGCTGCCGTCCATTCACTGCGCAATCGCGGCAATCCCTGTGTAATATCAATGTTCGCGAAACCGTCGGAATACGCACCGCTGGTATCATATACGATGACGGGCGCATTTTTTTCGCGTTTTTCCTGCCCATTCTCCACGCTAATGGTGTCCAACAGACTGATTTTACGCATTCCAACACGAATGTCGTGAATTTTCCCCTTGACAAAGACCTTTTGAGAAGCGGGATACGAGATAGCAAAAGCGCTATTTTTTGATTTTTGATTGCTCATTTTTGTAATTGATAATGTTTAAAAACTGGTTACTGAGAAGATTTCACTCCCTAACAAATCTTCCGTTAGCATTTTAGCCTGTTGCAAAACCGTATCGACAGCCTTTTCCTGCAAGTCAGGCGGATAGCCAAACTTTCTCAATATTCTGCGGACATTTCGTCTCAAATCTGCCTGTACACTTTCTTTTATTGTCCAATCGATTGTGGCACTGTTGCGGATAGTTTTCAAAAGTTCTTGTGCAATATGCTTCAGAATTTCGTCGCCAAGGATGGATACTGCACTGTTATTGACTTCCAATGCGGTATAAAAGGCATATTCTCTGTAATCCAAACCTAATTGCTCGCCTCGCTTGTCGGCTTCTTTCATCTGTTGGGCAAAAGGTATCAACACCTTTTCTAAAAATTCTACCGTATCAATCATTCCGTTATGGTAACGTTTAATGGCATCTTCCAACATTTCCGAAAACTTTTTGCTTTCGACTAAATTTATCTTTGTCCGTTTTTTGATTTCGTCTTTCAACAACTTTTTCAGTAACTCAATCGCTAAGTTTTTTTGCGGCAAATCTTTTAGTTCCTCTAAAAACCGTTCGTCTAAAATCTCAATATTGGGCTTTTTCAAACCGGCAGCATCAAAAATATCAATTACTTTGTCTGCGGTTATGGCTTCCGAAATGATTTGTTTGATGGCAGTTTCTATTTCTTCATCGCTCTTACCGCCTTCGTTACGATCGGATATTTTAACTAATCGTGCTTTAACAGCCTGAAATAACGCTACATCATCCCGTATAGCCATTGCTTTTTCGTGGGGAACCGAAATAGCAAATGCTTTCAATAAATTCTTGGTGTTCTCGGTGAAACTTTGTTCACCATTTTCCTGACTGAAAATATAATCAACTATTACAGGTATAAATTTCAATTTTTCTTCGGGAGAAAGGGTAAAGAATTTTCTCCAATCAAAATGTCGCAGTTGATACTCAAGGGCTTCGTATAATTCCAACATTTTGGCAACGGCTATTTCCTGGTCAAGAGTAGGTTTGCCTTCTCCACCACTCGCCGTATATTCCGCCAATGCACTTTTCAGTTCCTGCGCTATGCCCAAATAATCTACTACAAGTCCGCCTTCTTTGCCTTCGGTAAAAACTCTGTTTACTCTGGCTATGGCTTGCATCAGGCTGTGCCCCCGCATTGGTTTGTCCACATATAAAGTATGCAGGCACGGCACATCAAAACCTGTGAGCCACATATCACGAACGATAACCAATTTCAAACTGTCGCCCGGATTTTTTAATCTATCGCCAATCGCTTTACGCCTCGGTTTATTGCGGATATGCGGCTGCATATTCAAAGCATCGCTGCTTGAACCTGTCATAATCACTTTGATTGTTCCCTTATCATCGTCATCAGAATGCCAATGAGGTCGTAAACGTATGATTTCCGCATAAAGTTCAACACATATTCGGCGGCTCATGCAGACTATCATGGCTTTGCCTTCCAAAACAGCATGGCGCGTTTCAAAATGATTGACCAAATCTTCGGCAATTTTCTTCATTCGATTGGGATTGCCAACGATGGCTTCCAAACGTGTCCATTTAGCCCGCAATTGCTGACGATTGGTTAATTCTTCGCCTTCGGTTACTTCTTCAAATTGTTCGTCCAATCGTATCTTTTCATCATCTTCAAAACGAACTTTTGCCAATCGGCTTTCGTAGAAAATAGGCACTGTCGCCCTATCAATGACGGCTTGCTGTATATCATAAATGTCCACATAATCACCAAAAACCGCTTGGGTATTTCGGTCGGCACTTTCAATGGGAGTCCCTGTAAAACCAATAAATGTAGCATTGGGCAAAGCATCTCTTAAATGTTTGGCGTAACCGTCGATAAAATCGTATTGGCTTCGGTGTGCCTCATCTGCAATCACTACGATATTTTTCCTTCTGCTCAAAGATTTAATATTGGCTCCGATATACTCCACTCGTGGTTCACAGGCAATATTACTTCGGCTGTTTTCGGTTTGAATATCCGGTTGCATGGGCATAAATTTCTGTATGGTAGTAAAGACAATACCCCCTGAGGCAACATCCAACAAGTTTCTCAAATGTTTTCTATCTTCGGCTTGCTGAGGTTTTTGTCGCAATAACTGCTGACAAGAGCCAAAAGTTTCAAAAAGTTGGTCATCCAAATCATTTCTGTCGGTAAGGACGACCAAAGTCGGATTTTCCATTTTCGGTTCAATGATAAGTTTGCCCGAATAAAAAACCATGCTTAGGCTTTTGCCGCTTCCCTGTGTGTGCCAAATAACGCCACCTTTGCGATTACCGTCCACACTGCTTGCCTTTACAGTACTCTCAACCGCCTTATTGACTGCATAAAACTGATGATAGGCAGCGACTTTCTTTAATGTTTTATCTTCGCTTTTTTCATAAACGATAAAGTGTGCAATTAAATCCAACAGCGTTTTTTTGTTCAACATTCCGTGAAACATCACTTCCATTTGCGGCTGCATATTATCGGCGGTTGTGCGTCCGTCTTTGGATTTCCACGACAAGAAACGGCTCCAATCGCCGGTTAAAGTGCCACAATGTGCATCCAAACCATCGCTTACAATCAACAACTCGTTGTAGGCAAACAACGATGGGATAGCCTGTTTGTAGGTTTGCAGTTGGTTGAATGCTGTTTTTACAGTCGCATTTTCGTTCGTGGCATTTTTAAGTTCAATCACGACTATTGGCAATCCATTGATAAATAGAATAATATCAGGACGTTTGTTTTGATTGCCTTCGATAACGGTAAATTGATTAATCGCTAAGAACTCATTGTTGTCGGGATGATTAAAATCAACAATATACACTTTTTCGCCGCGAATACCGCTATCGGTTCTTACCTCTACATCAACTCCTTCGGTAAGGTATTTGTGAAATATTTCGTTGTTAATTAGAAGATGGGGGCTGTCCGCCCGCAATACTTTTTTTAACGCATCTTCTTTTGCATCCAGTGAAACAGTCGGATTGAGTTTGTCGATAGCATCACGCAACCGTGCAGATAAAACCACTTCATTGTATTGCCGTTCGGGATGCTCACCGTCAGGCGAAACAATTGTGCCCGACAAGCAGGAATAGCCTAATTGTTGCAGGTAATCGAGGGCGATTTGTTCTATTTCGTTTTCGGTGATGGGGTTTCTCATAGATGTGATTAAATTAAGCAACTAATTTTAATTTTTCTATCATTTCAGGTTGATGACGGTTACTCCACAAAACAAAATCTGTACCTTTTGTTTCAAAAGCGCCTATATACTCTTGTTTTAACTCCTTCTCCACATCATTTATCATGGCAATACTTTTCAATTCTTTGCCGGATATTTTTTCCCTTGCACTTTTTATGTCTTCCCACCCAAATAAAAAGTTAGGAACATTAAGTTTATTGAGCGAATTAAATGATTTTATAACCAATTCTTTCTGTTTACCTGCTATCTGAAAATCAAATGTAAATTCAATTCCTGTGCTGCCCTTGGCTATAAATTGAGGAGTATAAATTATATTTTGCTCGTCAAAAAAATCTCTGACATCTTCTTTGAACAAAGAAGATACAGTATGTTTTGCCGCTATAGCCATGTCTGATATTTCGGATATGGCACAAATAAGATTCAGTTTCTTTTGATTAAATTCCTTTTCGATTCCGGTGGTTTGAATCTCATTTTCAACCATATTCACGCCATAATTCGACAATATCATTTCTAACCATTCTTTTCGTTTGGGCGAATGAGTGATGGAAGTGCCGGATAGTTCCAAATTGGAAATTGTCTGTCCGTCATCAGACAATGTTATTTTACCATTATCCATTTTGACATAAATTTCTATATTGTCATTGAATAAGCCGATAAAAGGCGTGGTGATGGCATACCATCCCGTTTGCTCATCTTTTGAAATCGCTGTTTTTTCTTTGAGCCAATTATAATATTCGGCTACAATTTTATTTATCCATTCTTCATTCATAAAAGTAATGTATTGATGGTGATTATTGTTTCAATATTGACTGTTTTAGCAAACAACGTGATTATTCGTGAAAGAGTTTGATTAAAATCTTTCTCTTCAAGCGTTTTTATCTCAAAATTGTCATCAACTAACGGTATTGCCCATGCCAAAGGTTTATATCCCTGCACATGATAGTGAATATGATGTTCGCTGTTTGTAAATTGTTGTCCTGCATACGGATGAAATTTCTCTGGTAGATATGCGTTGATTGTTTCGGGGTTTTTGTGCCCGCTGTTGAAATCTACACGAAGCAACCCTGTTTTGCTATCGTTTTCCTGGACATGAAGGCTAACACGAAGCGTATTTTTTTCACTTTGATGTATCTCCCATAAGAACGTAAATTCTTTGTCTTCTTCCGAAATCAATTCAAAACGTTCGTTGAACGGAAACCGTTGTTCCATTGTCAGTTGTAACAACAATTCTTCACCCTTGACAATCTTTTTTGGGATTTTCAACAGATATTCTGCTTGTTCGTTAGTTATGTTCATATTTGTGTCATTTATTTTGATAATATACGGATTTATCGAGTTGCTTAAATAAATAAGATATAAAACTTAACATATCCAAGCAATCATCTTTTGATATTGG
>JAITTD010000164.1 GCA_031287245.1 Bacteroidales bacterium | reverse complement strand
AAATATTTAGTTGAAATATATTGCAATAACATTGAATTTTGAAATGGAAATTTTGTTGTATGCTGACTATCAATAGTAATTCCCTTAAATTCCTGAATGTCAGATTTTAAAAACTCATAAGCAATATCTTTTCTGCTCCATTTTCTTGTGCGATAAAGTTGCTCATTGATTACTTGTTTCAAAACATCTTTTTCTTGTTCTTTTTGATTGTTTGGCTCACTTTTGAATTTTGTTGCACTTTCCCATCTTTTATCACATTCTATCTTCGTTTCTTGCGTTTCACTTTCCATTGCCCTTATGTGATATGCCTTCAAAAGGTTGTATGCTTCCAATTCTTTGCCACGCCCATTTTGAGAATCAAACATTTGAAATGCTTCAGATAAATCTTCTACAACAATTTCAACAAACTCACAATATTCGACAATATATTTGTAAAATTCAGTTTTTTCATTTACTACTTTGTCAGAAATCCATTTTTCGATAAATTTATGATTATTGAAAATGTGGAGTTGAGATTCGCTATGCCCATAATCCAGCGAATCACATAAATCTTTACCTACAAAATCATCATTTAGCAATCGTAATATCAAAAGAATTGTAGTAATTCGCTGCTGTCCATCAACAATTTGCAGAGTATCTTCATTTTCGGGCTTATATAGTATTGCACTTCCAATACGATATGATTGTTTGCCATTTTTCCAATTATTACAGATATCTTGTAAAAGTAACTGCACATTTTCTTCTGTCCAAACATAAGGACGTTGAAAAGGAGGAATGACTAAATTTGGTACAAGCACCTCGTTTATTTTTTTTATTTTTGCTTCAATTTTATTTTCTGCCATAATTTTATATTTTTTCAATCCAATTTTCGAACCTCAAAATCATTCTTACTGCAACAAGCTTTTTGAAAATCAAAGGTATATATCCGCATATATGTTTCTTTAATTTCCTTTGCCCCATTGTAAAATGGGTCGCTTGTGTGCTGCAAGGTTGTTACGGTTACAGACATTTCGGGCGTCAATACCGTTCCGTTTGTTCTTTTTGTATGCTTGGGCGTTACCTTAAATACTTTCGACATCTTTTTTGTATTTGATATTTTTAGACTGCAAAGATAAACACAAACTGCGCCAAAATACGTCTTAGTCTGTCTTTTTATGCATAAAAAAACAGAATCAGCAATTGGGCGACGATGACGCGCAGGAACATGGTCAGGGGGTAAACTGTGGCATAACTTACCGATGGTTCGGAATGATTGGCAGTCATATTAGAGTATGCCAGTGCGGGCGGGTCGGTGGTGCTGCCTGCCAAAAGTCCCATGATGGTAAAATAGTTTATTTTACGCATCCTTGCTATAGCGCCTGTTATCAGCAGCGGTATCATTGTAATCAGCAAGCCCCAGCCAATCCAAGCCCAGCCGCCCTTATTGACAATGGTTTCTACGAAATCCTCGCCGGCGCCAAGTCCTACACAGGCTAAAAACAGGCAGATTCCCAATTCGCGAAGCATCAGTATTGCACTTTGAGTGGTGTATGTGATGAGTTTCAGTTTGGGTCCGTAAATGGAAATCAGGATGGCGATGATGAGTGGACCGCCTGCCAAGCCTAATTTAACGGCGGTGGGGATGAGCGGGAAGTGAAATGGAATGCTGCCAAGAATAACACCGATAGCGATGCCGAAGAAAATAGCAATCAAGTTAGGTGTGTCAAGGCGTTGAAGTTGGTTGCCGAGCAGTTTTTCAACAGAGGCGATGGCACGCTCGCTGCCTACCACGGTAACACGGTCGCCAAGTTGAAGTTTCAGAGCGGGTTGGGCTATGAGATCGATACCGGCTCGGTGTATGCGTGTTATATTCACAGCATAAGCAGCGCGGATTTTAAGTTCGCCAAGCGATTTGCCATTAATATTGTTGTGCGACACATAAATGCGGCGCGACACCAGGGCACTGTCCAATTTTTTCCATTGACCGGGTGTCATTTCAATTTCTATCCCTATGAAAGCCGTTACGCTCTTTGCCTCTGCCGGCGGCACTATTACCAGTATCTTGTCGCCTCCGTTCAATATGGTATCGGGACTTGCTATTTCAATGGCGCCGTTGGTGTGACACACTCGCGATACTACAAAATTGCGCCCTACCAATTCCGATATTTGACGAATATTATAACCGAATATCGATGGATTCCGCACTTCGAGCGAGGTGGCGTTGGCAGAATTGTTTTTGTCCGCATGCGCCTTGGCAAGGTCTTCGTTTTCTTTGTCGAAACTCACCTTAAAGATGACTTTTATGAATATGATTGAAACGATAATGCCCACTACCCCCAATGGATACGCAACAGCATAGCCAAGCGGGATGGCAGTAGCATCGGGCAAACCGGCTGCGGCTTCTTGCGCAGCGCCCAAACCGGGTGTGTTGGTAACCGCTCCCGACATGATACCCACCATAGTGGCTACCGGAATCCCTGTGACAAAATGAATGACCAATGTTACTGCGGCACCGAGCAATACGATAAGCATTGCCAGCATATTCAACCGGATACCTCCCTTTTTGAAAGAGGCAACAAAGCCGGGACCTACCTGAAAACCGACAGCATAAACAAATAAAACCAAGCCAAATTCTTTGACGAAATGCAGCGTGTGGTGTTCGATACGGAAGCCAAAGTGCGATAGTGCGATACCTGCAAAAAGCACAAAAGTCATCCCCAGCGAAACGCCAAAGAATTTGATCTTGCCAAGCCAAATTCCCGCTGATACGGTTACTGCGATGATCAAAACGGTATGGGCGATACCCTCGCCACAAAACAGGTTATATAACCATTCCATACATTACTGAATGTTCGTAAGAAACCGCAAAGATAGATAATATTTTGTGAAAAGAGGAAAGATTCTTATTAGGCTGACTCTTTTTTGAGGCGCTATATTTCTTCGAGTCCCGCAGGGACGGCACTTTGTTGTCTTTCTGTGTCGTCCCTGCGGAACTTGGCTATTGTCGTCCTCATCACCGTATGCTGAAGCATACGGGTAATAAAGTGCTGTCCCTGCGGGACAAAACACTACCATGGTGTATTCCCGCGTACAACATGGTGCAGGTTTGAGTGCACAAAGTTCATAGCGCCTCAAAAGAAGATGTAGCCGCTTAGTAATTACGGTTTGAGCAACAGTTTGGTTTGCACTACCTGTTTGGATGCAAGCGCCTGTTCATCGGGCTGTTTGCCGCCAATGGAAATCACGGTTTCACCCGGAGGCGTCACTGGTTGATTGTTTTCGTCGCGGGTTTGCAACTGTTCGGGGTTCAGGGTAAAGCGGACGGTTTGCGATTCGCCGGCTTTCAGGTGAAACCGTTTGAAGCCCTGCAAAGAACGGATGGCTACACGATATTTGTCGCCCGGCAGGGAAACATACAACTGCGTTACTTCATCGCCGTCGTATTGCCCGGTATTGGTTACTTTCACTGCTATTTCAACCGGTTTGCCGGGCGTGAAAGTTTCGGGCGCTTTTTCAATTTCGTAGGCAAAAGTCGTATAACTCAGTCCGTAGCCAAATTCGTACAAAGGTTTGTCCCTGAAATAACGGTAGGTGCGGCCTTCCATGTTAAAATCGGCATAATCGGGGAGTTGGTCGATGGAACGGTAGAAAGTTACCGGCAAACGTCCGGCAGGGTTGTAATCTCCGAAAATAACATCGGCAACAGCCGTACCGCCCGATTGTCCGGGATACCAGGATTCGATGATGGCCGGAATATTTTCCGCTTCCCAATTGACAGCCATTGCACTTCCGTTGTTCAGCACCAGCACGACCGGCTTTCCGGTTTGCTGTATTTTGCGAATCAGTTGTTGCTGAACGGCGGGCAGTTGGATGTCTTTCCTGTCGCGACCTTCGTTTTCGAACGAAATGTTGATACCCATGCAAAGGACAACGAGGTCGGCGTTGCGTGCGGCAGCGATGGCATCCTGTTCGAGTTTTGAGTTGGGAATACCCCACATCAAACGGATGACCGATTGCGAGGAGTTTTCGCTGAAATATTCTATCCGGACGGGATAACTTTTTCCGCCTTCCAAGTGCATCAACTTATATTTTTTTTCCGGGTCGTAGATGCCGCTCCATTTGGTTACGGACTGGTCATCGATAAATACCTCATAACCTGAGAATCCTTCTGCGCCAATGGCATATTCACCGGTAACGGGCGGCACAAGAACACCTGTCCATTTCACGGAATAGGGGTCTTTGTTTACATCGTCGAAAGGCGCTTTGCCGTAAAACTGGAAGTTGACGTCAGAGTCAATACGGGTATAAACCGGTGTTCCCGCTCCGTCTTTGTTATCGAAATATTCGCCTTTCAGACCGTGTTCTTTTTGCGTATTATCTGTAAAAAGGTATTGAGAAGGAATGTTTTGCAGGAAATGTTTTCCTTCGGTCAATTGACAACCCAAGGCGAAAGTGATTTCGGCTTCGGGCAGTTTTTCCCGGATAGCCTGCAAAGGCGTTATCAGGTAAGGGGCTGAACCGTGGTAGTTTCCCAATAATCCGTCCGGGTCATCGGCGTTCGGACCTATGACGGCTACCTTTTTCACGTTTTTGCTGAAAGGCAGGAGTTGATTTTCGTTTTTCAGCAGAACGATGGATTTCCGGGCGGCTTCCAAAGCGACTTCCCTGTGTTTTTTCGAATCGACCACAGAAAGCGGAATGTTGGTATAAGGCACTTTTCCAGCCGGGTCAAACTGCCCCAGTTTCATGCGGGCAATCATCAGGCGTTTGACGGCAACGTCGATTTCATCTTCCGTAATCAAGCCCTGTTCGACGGCGGCAGTCAAGTGCGCGTAAGTAGTGCCGCAGTTGAGGTCTGTGCCGGCTTTAACCGCCATGGCGGACGCTTCTTCGGGTGTTTTGACCACTTTGTGTTGTTCGTAAAAATAACCGATGCCTCCGCAATCGGAAACGATGTATCCGTTGAATCCCCATTCGTTGCGCAGCAAGTCGGACAAGAAGCCGCTGCCGCAGCAAGGCAGGTCGTTCAAGCGCTGGTAGGCGCACATGGCGGAATAAACATGCGCTTCTTCAACTGCCTTTTTGAAGTGCGGCAAATAGGTTTCGTACAAATCGTAATCGCTCGGCAAAACATTGGCGGAACGGCGGGTGGCTTCGGGTCCGCTGTGTACGGCAAAATGTTTGATTGTCGCCACCAATTTCAGGTATCGCGGGTCATCGCCCTGCAAACCCTTGATAAAATCGACGGCCAGTTCGCCGCTCAGGTACGGGTCTTCGCCGTAGGTTTCCTGTCCACGTCCCCAGCGCGGGTCGCGGAAAATATTGATGTTGGGCGTCCAGTAACTTAATCCCTGGTTCATTCCCCGTTTGCCGCGGGCGGCGTAATCGTGATGTTTGGCGCGGGCTTCGTCAGAAATGACATTGGCGATGGTAAACATCTCGTTGTCGTCCCACATGGCGGACATGCCGATGGCTTGCGGGAAGACCGTTGCCAATCCCGAACGGGCAACGCCGTGCAGACATTCGTTCCACCAGTGGTGGGCGGGCACGCCGAGGCGTTCGATGGCAGGCGCATTATCCTGCATTTGCGCTACTTTTTCTTCGAGCGTCATCCGGGCAACCAAATCGTCCGCTCTTTTTTCAAAACTCAGGTTTGTGTCCCAATAAGCATCTTTTTGCCGGCAGGAAATAAAACTAAATGCAATCAGGCCGGCGAGGAAAGCATTACACACTAATTTGTTCATATTTATATTTATTAATGATTTGTTCCAATTTATCAATTATCCAATAATCTGTGAATAGATTCAAGCGTAAGATTGGATGCCGGCAGTTTCGTGCCGTTTATCTTTGCATTGCAATAAGCTGTCAGATAGTCTTCTGCACGCAGGTCGATGTCTTCATCGTATGGCTTGCCTACGCCCAGATTTTCGGTCCACAGTTTCGACTGTTCAATATCAGACAAAGCGGCGGTATAATTGCCGGACTTAACATTTTGCAAGGCGCACATCAGCCATGCTTCACGATATACGCGGCGGCCTTCGTTAGCGCCTTCGTAAGGAAGGACATTCAACTGTGCCAGAAACTCCGTACATTCGCGGTATTTTTTCAGGTGCAACATGGCAGTTGCCTGTTTCAAGCCCAAAGCATCTTTTGCCGGATACAGCGCAACGTATTCTTTGGCTTTATCATACATCCTGTCATACTGTTTTGCCTCTTGATAATA
>JAITTD010000154.1 GCA_031287245.1 Bacteroidales bacterium | reverse complement strand
TTGCCGTTTTCGAGCAATCGTCTGGATAAAAACCTGCCTTATGTGGATATGATCGACCATTTGCTGGTTATCAGCAAGCAATGGGCGAAAGAATATTATGGTATGCGCGGGGCTTTCTTCCCCCATTCGGCTTATCCGTTGGATATGACTTTGCATCCTTATCCCTCTCCCGATTGGGGTTGGGAAGTCTTTGAGACGCCTTGGGTGGTGCAGGGGCTTTGGTGGCATTATATCTATTCCATGGATACTGATTTTCTGAAAAACCGCGCCTTCACACCGATAAAAGAGGCAACCCTTTTCCTGGTGGATTATATGAAACGGTCGGATGCCCACGGGACGCAGTGGAAGGATGATAAATATCATATTTTCCCTTCTGTTCCTCCGGAATTATATGGACTGCAACCCGGTTTCAAATTCAATTACGATACGCAAGCGGATATTACACTGACGAAATTTCTCTTCAAGGCATATCTCGAAGCGGTGGATGTGTTGAAAATCAATAAACAGGAAGCGGCATTAGCGAAAGATGTGAAGATGATACTGGCGAAAATGCCCGAATATTCCACCACGGAATCGGAACAGTACGGCGCCATCTATACTTCCGTGCCCGAAGAAAACGACAAGATGGTCTATAACGTTCCGGCTAACTTGTTACATGTTTTCCCGGGTGAGGAATTTGGAATGGATTCTCCGGCTGAAACCTACCGGACCCTGGTCAATACGTTCAAGGCGCATCAGAATGAGGGCGGCAACGAGATTGTGTTCCAAAATCTGCAAGCGGCGCGTTTGGGTATCCTGGATATAGAGAAATTCAAACGGCAAGTCCATTACGCCATGCTTCCCAATAAAACGACCGCGGATTTTGTCCTGCAATCGGGCGGACGGTACAGCGACGTCTTCAATTTCAAGTACATGGGAAATATGGGTATTTGGGTGGAGAACTTTGCGCTGCCCCTGGTCATTAATGAATGTCTGATACAGAGCTATAACGGAGTTATTCATTTGTTTCCCAACTGGGATAAAAAAACGGATGTGGAATTTTCCACTTTGCGGGCGGTTGGCGCTTTTTTGGTCAGTTGTAAATTATCGGGAGGCGAGATAACTTCACTGCAACTTTTGAGTGAGAAAGGCAGTGTATGCAAGTTGAAAAATCCTTGGAGTAAAGCGATGGTGCAATTAATAAGAAACGACAAACCGGCGGAAGTGTTATCCGGCGAAAGGCTAACCTTTAAAACATCTGTAAATGAGAAAATTGAATTAGTTACTTATCCTCTGTTAGATCTAAAAAGATAACCGAATTTTCATAACAACATTAGTAACAATTAAAATTTAAGATTTATGGCAAAGCAAAAAGGAAATGTAGTAACCTATGGGTTAAGCGGAAAGATCGGAGTGTTACCGAACACCAGTTTTAAAATAATATGGAGAATCACGGTTTTATAAAAGTGGCAGCGGCAATACCGGCATTGAAGGTAGCCGATTGTGTATTTAATACGGACGAAATCCTTCAAATGACGGATGAGGCTGCCCGCAAAAAGGTGCAAATAGTTTGTTTCCCGGAGTTGTCCATCACGGGATATACCTGCGCCGACCTGTTTCAACAGCAGTTATTGCTGCAACAGGCGGAGACCGCGATTGTGCGCCTGTTGGAAGCCACACGTTCGCTGGACATCACGTTCATGGTGGGCGCTCCGGTGCGTGTGGCGGGCAAACTGTTCAATGCGGCTGTAGTCTGTCAAAGCGGCAACATTTTGGGGATTTCGGCAAAAACCTGTCTGCCCAACTACAGCGAGTTTTACGAGCAACGCTGGTTTACGCCCGCATCCACCGCCTTCAACACCACCGTCAAGTATTGCGGACAAATGGTTCCTTTCGGCAACGATGTGCTGTATGCCTGCAATGATGTCACTTTTGGGGTGGAACTGTGCGAAGACTTGTGGACGCCTGCGCCGCCCAGTTCGGCAATGGCGATGGCAGGGGCGCAGGTCATTTTCAACTTGTCGGCAAGCAACGAATTGATTGGGAAAAACGATTATCTGAAAACGCTCATCAACCAGCAGTCTGCACGCTGTATTGCCGGCTATGTATATGCTTCGGCGGGCTGGGGAGAGTCCACCACCGATGTGGTCTATGCGGGCAACGGTATTATTTGCGAAAACGGCGCTATGCTGGCACAATCACAGCGTTTCCTGATGGAACCTCAGTTAATCATCAGCGAGATAGATGTGGAACGCTTGATGCACGACCGCCTGCGCATCAATTCGTTTATGCCTGAAAAAGCCGCCGCTTACCGGACCATTCCGTTCACGCTGCCTGCCATCCCTGTCGACAAACTGTCCCGTCCTGTCCATCCGCACCCTTTTGTCCCGTCGGACGAGCAGCAGTATCACACCCGTTGCGAGGAGATTTTTTCCATACAAACAGGCGGTTTGGCAAAACGCCTTTCCTATTCGGGCATACAGAAAGTGGTCATCGGCATTTCCGGCGGCTTGGATTCCACGCTGGCATTGCTGGCTTGCATACACACTTTCGACAAAATAAAGATGGATCGCAAAAACATACTCGGCATCACCATGCCCGGATACGGCACTACCGATAGGACACACAGCAATGCATTGAGTCTGATGCTTTCGTCAGGCATCACTGTCAGGGAAATATCCATCACGGCAGCCTGCGACAGGCATTTTCAGGATATAGGGCACGACCCTTCCGTGCATAACGTGACTTACGAGAATGTGCAGGCGCGGGAACGCACACAAATACTGATGGACATTGCCAATCAGGAGCAAGCGCTGGTGGTGGGCACCGGCGATTTGTCCGAGTTGGCATTGGGCTGGACTACTTTCAACGGCGACCATATCTCCATGTACGGCATCAATTCGTCCATTCCCAAGACTTTGGTGCGCTATCTTGTACGCTGGTATGCCGAAACGCAGGCGGATGAATCTTCGCGGGCAACCTTGGTTGATATTCTCGAAACGCCCGTCAGTCCAGAGTTGCTTCCGGCTGACGGACAAGGCATCATTGCCCAAAAAACGGAGGACATCGTGGGACCTTACGAGTTGCACGATTTTTTCCTTTACTGTCATATTCGCTTTGGTTTTGCGCCTGCCAAAATTCTTTTCCTTGCCACACAAGCGTTTGCCGGAAAATATGCCGGCGCGGAAATTCACCGATGGTTGCATACTTTCTATCGCCGTTTCTTCAGCCAGCAGTTCAAACGTTCCTGTATGCCCGATGGTCCCAAAGTAGGATCCGTCAATCTCTCGCCCCGCGGCGACTGGCGTATGCCAAGCGATGCCGAGGCAACGCTGTGGCTGACAGATCTGCCCTTTGATTGCCAGTAAGATTCTGATTTTATCTTGTTTCCAACTCTTTTTTCAACCGCTCATAAATCTCCTGCCACGACTTTTCGTAAAGTTTCGTACTTTCTTCGGCAAGTTTTCCGAACGTTTCGGAATTATAGAATAAATCTGTTGCCTGTAATTCATTTATATTGTTGTCAAGCATTAGTTGTTCAAGCACATGCTCGCCGATTTTGGAAATTTCGTAGGAAATATCTTTTGGATTTTCTATGTAGTCAAGCATTTGGAGGGAACATGCCGTGCAAAAACAAATTTGGTGCGTATCTTTGAAAAACTTCAATTCTTTCAGAAACTCTTGTTTCAACAATTTCCCGCTCAAATAGTCATTAATGCGAGTAGCTATTTTATCGTCGGCAACAGGACCTTCTACTATATCGTAATCATGCGTGGGTTGCTGGGCTTTAGGGTTTCTGTTCGTTGCTACAAAATCAAGCCATTCATCATTGTAACAGTCAAACTGCAACACTTTTAAGCGAAAATATTGAAAGGCATTTTCGTTGAAATCAAATTCCGTAACACAACCTGTTGTTTTGTGGGAAAGTCCTTTTCGTTCCGCCCAAAATTCTGCTTGTTCTCTGATATTTGTTACATAGAAACCTCTCCCGAAATCTTTGCCTATTTCACATTTTTCGAGGTCAATGGAGTCAATCTTTATGTAACTTCCGTGATAAACCTTCATTAGCGCATTCCTCCATTGTTTTTACAAACTTCAAACAT
>JAITTD010000217.1 GCA_031287245.1 Bacteroidales bacterium | reverse complement strand
TTCTGCGCGTAGTATTTCGGAATAATTATTTATTTTTGCAAAAAATAACATTTCGATATACGATTTGGGAAACCGTGCATTAAAGGAACTCGCATAACGGTTGCAGACATTTTGCTATGGCTGTCGGTTGGCATGAGCATCCCAGAAATTTTGGAAGATCATCCGGTTTTAGAAGAAATCCACATAAGAGCGGCTTTATCTTTTGCTGTTTTCCGCCCCAATATGTGATGGGTGTTTGATTTAATGTTTCAGGTTTCAGGTTTCGAGTTTAAGTTGACCATATTTGAGTATCTGTTGTACTGCAGTACAGAACAACCACGCGATTAACATGTGACATATACACACCAGCTACGGATCTGTATGGAAACTGTGCCGTTTGATCCCCCGACCATTTATCCCAATCAGTCCATTGTGACATCGCGGTGGGTATTGCCCCTTTCGGCGCCATCATGATTCTACTATTGTAATTATCGCTGTTGGTTATCCCTATTAACCTGTCTCCTATCCAAAAGATGTCACTAAAGCCAAATCGGTTTACTGTACCTACTATTGGGTCGGTATTATATACTGTCCACGTAATCCCATCATTCAATGAATATGCAAGTTTACCGCCCGTAGAAGATGTATCGTAAGCCGAAACTGCAAACCATGCGTTCAACTCATTGCAATAAAAGACTTTTCTTATTTGCCTGAGTGCTGTGGATACCGATGTAAGCGCAGTGGGTGCACCGGAGCATCTGAACAGATATGAACCGTCACTATTATAAGAGCCACCCACAAGCGTAGTGCCATTTATCCATAAACTGCGAACATATCCCGTCATGGTGGGGGATGAGGTCAAATTCAATTCACCCGATTCGGTGATTAGATAATACATCTTATTGGAATCCGTTTGACCGCTGCCAATCACAAAATATTCAACCCCGTCTACTTCATATATCTCTAAAATATCCCCACGGCATGCTACACTTTCTTTCAGAGTTCTAAACAACGTCCACGAATTCCCCTTGTCAATAGACTTATATAAATTCAACTTATACGGACTTGTTACTTTGTCAACGGCAGTGGCATAAAGAATGCCCGAAGAATTACATGCTATCCCATACACATATTCAGTTGCGGAAACATTGACCGATGTCCAATTAATCCCATCTGACGACATGGTCAATGGCGATGGTGATTGCACTACTAATGGATAAAGGAACGCCCGTTCTATCTGCGGGAAATATTTCATCCTCATATAAGGTACGTTGGAACTCGCTCTATAAGTGAGCATATCAGAACTATAAATTTTCACGTCCCCCTTCGCCATCGCAGTCACTTTGTGCCCGCCAATAGCCAGTTTGTCTGTGATTTTCACTTTGATGAACTTATTTTCCCAAGGCTTAAATTCAAGCGCAGGATTGGCTGGAATGGCATCGCCGAGCGCATCACAGACGGTAGCCTGCACTTTTGCCTTGCCTGAACGAATGTCCAGCGCGGTTTGCTTACCGCCTGTTTCGCGCATTTGCAGAATCAGCGCTTTACCGTCGTCTGTTGGCTTCATATTCACCAACAGCAGGTTGGCGGGTTTGATTTCCAGCAGCGAAACGGGCTGTTGCAGCGGCGTTGGCTTGGCGCTTGGCTGCAATACACGGGTAAGAAACGGGATACGGTTTTCCCACGCAAAGCGGGTAGCCTGTTCTATCGAGTTGTCAGCGCCGGAACCGATGAAATAACTCCACTGCAACTCGCCCATTTGGTCGGCATTGAAGTTGGTTGTCCAGTAATTGTTCATCACCCACGAGTACATATTGGTCGATTGTGGCGTGGCGCCTCGCTCGTAGCGTCCCGTATTGATGGCGCCAAACTGCATCAGCGGTATTTCGGGGCTGCAAATGACCACTTGCGAATTGCTGTTGGATGCCGAAGCGAAATTCTGCACAGTAAACCAGTCGTTGGAAGAGCCGGGTATCTGGTCGACACCTGCTTCGATGACGCCGCCCGGAACGTCCAACTGTATCTTTCCGTTTTCCACCTCAAAGGGGAAAGCCACATACACGGCTTCGGGGTCGGTTATCGCCTTCTTGCGCAAGCGGTAGATGATTTCAATTTTCTTGCAGGCGCTGTAGATGCGGTATTCGATTTTCAAGTTATCCGTTTCGCGCCCGGCTACCGTTTCGCCCACAAAGTGGTAACTCTCCCAAATGGCGCCTTTTTCAAACTTTTCAAAACGCATCTTTTCGGCAGGACGGCGAAGAAACTGTGGCGCTTTATAAAGTTCCATCGGTCGGCGGCTGTCGATAATTTCGTAAATAAACTCACCCATAGCCCATTGCGCCTTGGTATCGAGCAGGGGTTTGTTCAAATCCTTGTCGAAACACTGGCTGATGGCGCCCTTGTTTTTGTTGAAATCGATGGAATACCACTGGTTATCCACGTGGTCGAAAGTCCATTTGTTCGTAGTTTCGGTCTTTTCGCGGGGCGTGTCCTTCACACGGATGGAATATTGCGCATAGCCTAATGCGGGAACGTCCTTCACACAGAGCGACCAATAGGTGCCGTCCGAATGAACTTCACCGGCTTGCGCAGGAATCGGATTGCCGAGGTAATCCACTATCTCAAACGCCTTGTCGCGGGGAAGTATCTGATGGTCGATATAAACTTGGGCTATGCCGCTATATGTCCAGTTCAGCGTGTTGAACACCGCAATGGTTGGCTTGTCGGCTCTGGGAATGTAGGTTTGCAGCAATCCCATGGTTACTTCGCCCAACTGACCTGCGGTGCGATGGGCTTCCCACGCATACGACTGTTTGAGCGAGCGTTGCTCCCAGGTGTCGCGTCCGTAAGGGTCCCAAACGCTGGCGTGAAAGCCGAACGTGTGCTCATCGTAGAACAGCAGGGCGCGATTGGTCTGGTTGATTTGTGCGCTGACCTCTGTCGGCAATTTGGCGCCCAGCAAGCGGGCAAAGGACAATCCTGCCTGATAGGCGATGATGTTGGAATGGGTGATACGCGAAATGGCGGCTTCGCGTGCTCCCGAACCAAAGCCGTCCGTCCACCAGTCGGGCCATCCGCCGCGAATGGTTTGCAACTGACCGGCGTAGTTCGCTTCTATTTCTTTGAAAAAATCGCTTGCCACGGCTGTCTGCAACTGAGGCCATTCATATTTTTCGTTCCATTTCCGTATCATCTCGCTGCTGCGGGTGGATGGCGGCGAATTATCGGTAAAATAGCCCGAATGTTGCGCCACCGCGATGTCATAAGGGTAGTTTTTCGCTTCAAGCGCAGTTAAATATTCGAGTGTCTTTTTTTCAAATTTTTCAAAATCTTCGGTTTCCACGCCCAGAAAATTGCCATACATATAATGTTCAGCCCGATAGGTCAGTATTTTTTTGCCCGAAGGCGATTGCCACCAAAATACGGTGGGATAGTCGAAAGAAATCAATGCGCGGTGTCCATGAGTGCCCATGTTCACGTATTTGATGCCCAAATCGCTGAAAAATTCGCTGAAACACCATCCGATGCCGTTCACATCGTCCTGCATCGCCACTTCCGATTTCATGCCTGCATCGCGAAACTGCTTCAACGGATAGAGCGAGGCGGCAAGGGTTTGTTCATCGGGCAATTCGTCGAAATTCAAGTACATGGCAGCCAATTCGATGCGCCCCTCTTTCACCCGTTTTTTCAGGCGGGCAATCTGGTCGGCGGGACGGCATTTCAGCCACTCGCTCACAGCCCACGAAATCTCGCAGGTCCAGCGAAATTTGGCACGGTCGGGGTAGTTGTCCGTGGCATCGCAATAGTCAAGCGCATAGTCGATAAAACGCAGGTGTTCAGCCAAAATCTCCGTTTGCGAACGGGTATAGCCGATGTCGGTGTGCGTGTGCTGCACAAAATACACCTTCCATTTGCGGGCAGGGTCAGCACTGCCGCTGTTTCGCAATTTGTAAGAACCGGATGGCTGGGCGGACAATGACAGGACAGCCGCAAATGTCAAGAACAGAAGTGATTTGAGAAATTTCATGATCGTATTATTATTGATAAATATTGAAACAAAAGTAGATGAAAATTTTCAGAGTTCCAAAAAAACATTATATCGGGCAGGGTCAACGCATTGAAATCAAGGTCAAACGCATTCAAAATTCAATGAGGATTGAGTCGCCCTTTCAGGGCTACGGGGGTGAACGGGCGTTATCACAGGCGAACCAACGATTACGCCCCGTTGGGGCTTAAGAAAAGGCGAGGATTCCGTTCCACAGGGCGTTGCCCTGTGCTGTTGATTTTGCTCTTTCAGAGCGTCTTCTGAACACGACCGGGCGATGCTTTGTGCTAATACTAAAAGGGCGTTGCCCTTGGCGCGGAGGCTATGGGATTCAGCAGGATTCAGCCTGCGGGTAATAAAGCGCTGTTCTTGCGGGACACAGAACCGCATCTTTAATTGTGTTACAAAATGTTTATTCCTAAAAAAATGCTTATATTTGTGGTGGAAATTAAAAGCAAAAATCTATGAAATATCAGTTAGAATTAGAGGTTGCAGATGACCAGACTGCATCGTTTTCAATTATCAACCCGCTATCCCGATTATGTTGGTAAAATATACCACGTTTGTACACAATCATTTACAACCGATGAATTAGCAAAAATAAAAAAGATTCGACAATGCTTACTCAAGATGCTGTTATCAACACCGTTAGAGCCTACGCCCGCGAAATAACCACGCACAGTGTACATCTGCGCAAGGTCATTCTGTTTGGGTCGTTTGCCAAAGGCACACAACACGAATGGTCGGACATTGATGTCGCATTAGTAGCAGATGAATTTGAAGGATTGCCGCAGGATATGAGGTTGTTTCCCTATTAATATCAAAAAACCATACGTCCGCATTGAAGTTTTGACATATCCTACTGATTATTTTGAAACGAGCGACCCCTTTATTGAAGAAATAAAGCAAACAGGCATTGAGATACTTGACAATTGACAATTGACAATTGACAATGAAAATGTATCGTGGGTGGAATGCAGATAATTTCTCAATTTCTTCATTCCTAAATTGATAGAAAATCTGCGTAAATCCGTTTAATCTGCGAGATCTGCGTGCTTATCACCATCGTATCACAATTGAATCACAACGATATAACTTCTTAACCCACATTGCAGTTAATGCGGATTTAAAATTCTTATTATAAGCAAAATAGCCTTTTTTGATTTTTGGTTTGTGTACTACAAATTTTTTCTTTTGGAAAGGATTTGTAGATTAG
>JAITTD010000119.1 GCA_031287245.1 Bacteroidales bacterium | reverse complement strand
GACATCATCTTAATGAACCCGTCAATCAACTCGCGCCGTTTATCATCCCACCAAGTGAGGTAATCGGCATAAGTGTAACGCTTGGTTAAGTCCAGATTTAAAACAGTATCCATCGCTTTTGTGCTGAAATGTGGATGCAAAAATAGTGCAAATATCTGAAAACAGCAAAAAAAATATCCGAACAAAATCCCATTTTGGGAAAATAATATTACCTTTGCAAAAAATATGCTGGTGAGGGTAATTGCAAAAAGTACATTACGAGATTTTTGGATAAAGCATGAAGACGCAGAACAGCCGCTAAAAGCATGGTTCAACGAAGCCTCAATAGCGAGGTGGGCATCGCCTGCGGATGTGAAAGTCAATTATCCCTCTGCAAGTATATTACAGGATAACAGAGTAGTTTTCAACATTAAAGGGAATACATATCGGTTAATCGTAAAAATAAGTTATCCTTTTGGTATTGTGTGGATTCGGTTTGTCGGAACACACAACGAATATGACAAAATAGACGCAACAAAAATATAAAACGGTGGAACACAAAATAATAAAGACAGAATCGGAATATCGGCAGGCAATGGAAAGGTTGGAAGCCATTTTTGATGCAGCGCCGAATACAGCAGCAGGCGATGAATTAGAGTTGCTGTCGCTGCTGATTGACAACTACGAAAAGGAACATTGCCCCATCAAATTGCCCGACCCCATAGAAGCGATAAAGTTCAGAATGGAACAATTAGGATATAAAACAACCGATTTGGCAGCAGTGATTGGTTACAACAGCCACGCTTCGGAAGTGCTGAACCGAAAAAGAAAACTATCCCTATCCATGATGCGCCGCCTCCATACACAAATGCGCATCCCTGCGGAAGTGCTGATGCAGGAATATGAGTGAAATGGAAATTTCATTAGCCGATTTTTTCTCAACCATCTGTAAATTCCGCAATATCATCGGCAGCCGTCAGAATATGCTGCAAACGTTCCGTATCACGCAGTTGCTCTCTCATATATCAATTTTTTATCGCGTTCTGCCGATGCTCTGGCAAAAGGTTTCAGCATATTTTCCTGCACAAGGTCAATCTTGCAACCTGTGTTTTCTTCCAGCGCACAGACAATGCCGCCATAGTCGAACAGGCTCACTTTGGCATCGGGCACAAACTGCACCAGAATATCAATATCGCTGTCGGCGGTTGCCTCGCCGCGTGCGTGTGAACCGAACAGCCACGCCCGTAGCACAGGCTCGTGCGCTAACGTAGATTGAATTTTTCCGAGTATTACAGCATCCATTTCGTTACTTTTGTTATGCAAATATAATAAAATTTCTCAATTCTCTTCTTTTTCCGATTTGATATACATCCTTGATTTTGAGGAATTTTCAATGGCTTTCACAGCAATGTCTTTCACGCTGGCTTCGGCGCGGTTGGCTTTGTCGGCATATTCTTTCAACTGAGCCTGAAGTTCCTTTATTTTTTCCTGCAACGATGTGATAACCTGCTCTTGAAGGCGAGCGTCGGCTTCATGCTGTTTTGCTGTCAGTTGGATGTCAAATCCGTATTTCGTTTGAAGTTGTTTGCTAACGTCCGCCTCCTTTTCCGCCAGCGCTTTTTCCAATCTGGCAGGAAATTCGGCATTGTTTTTACGGAGTTCGGCTAATTCAGCCGCCGCATTTTTCAGTTCCAACTCGCGGTTGGCGGTTTCCTGTTCAAACGAAACTTTTTTGTCTGCCAGTTCTTTTTCCTGTTGGGCTTTTTTCGCGTCATACGCATCCTGCTCTTTCTGTCGTTTGATTTTTTGATTGTACTGATATTCTTCTTCTTCGCGCTTGCGCTGTCTGGTCAACTCCTCTGCATATTCCTTTTCCGCAGTTTTCTGTTTTGATTTTTCGAGTTCCCATTGCGCTCTGTTTTGTGCAACTTCATCAGCAAAAACATCTTCTTTTTCCCTCATGTCCTTCTCGAAACTTTCCTTTTTCTCTTTCTGAACAAGCAACATGGCTGCCAGCGAGTCGGTGTTGGCAGACAGGGAATACAGGTCTTCGAGCGATTGCTTTTCTATGGCAATGGCAGAACGTATTTCCTCCAATTTTTTAAACTCAGCGGTCAGGCGCAACAGCATGTCGTCCAACGAATTGTTGAGGCTCGACTTGAGGGTCGTGATGCTCTTCATGATTCCATCGTTGCTTATTCCGGCAACCTTGTCAATGGTTTCTTTTTTTTGTTTCTCTTCCTGCACTAATTTGGGAACATCCGTTTTTGCCTCCTGAACATTTTGCAACAAACTCTCGTAAGCCTTCAATATCTCCGCTTTCGTACTTTTCTCTGATACTTGATTTTCCATTTTTTAATGTTTTGATTCATTATTCTTCAAAAATATCTTCCCATTGAAGCGAAAAGCCGTCGAAGATGTACACGGGAATCTCCTTGGCGTCATCTTCATACACGGTTCCGGCATCGTATTGTCCATCGTTTTGCAAGATGAAAACGTTCACAGACGGCGCATCGGGGTTCACCACCCAATATTCGCGCACTCCTGCCCGCTCATACAGCGGGAATTTTTCAACAGTATCGCGTTTCAAGGAGGAGGGCGAGAGAATTTCCACAATCATGTCGGGTGCGCCGAGACAGCCGCGCTTGTCAATCTTCGAGCGGTCGCACACCACGCAAATATCGGGCTGAACAACTGTGTAAATCTTTTTATCAGATGTTTCGCCATCCACCGGAATGCGCACATCAAAAGGTGCGGAAAAAACTTTGCATCCACCTTTATTGTTCTTAATGTAACCTTGCAAATAATAAATCAAATTGACTGATATGCTTTCATGAATAGACGATGCCGCCGGCGACATCATCTTAATGAACCCGTCAATCAACTCGCGCCGTTTATCATCCCACCAAGTGAGGTAATCGGCATAAGTGTAACGCTTGGTTAAGTCCAGATTTAAAA
>JAITTD010000026.1 GCA_031287245.1 Bacteroidales bacterium | reverse complement strand
CAAACTAAAATCAAAGTTCAAGACAATAATTTAATAATAAAGAATATGAACACAAGAGTAAAAAAGAATTTGACAGTCGGGCTGCTCGTTTTGGGGATGATGTCCGGACTGTGGGCGTGCGTTGATTTGGATGTGCCGCCTAAAGGCAATGTGGACGACGCCATATTGGGGAGCACCGAAGGGGCTAAAACCTACCTGTCGTTGATTTACGAACAGTTGCCTGTATGGCAGTTTACCCAGGGAACTTTGGCTTACGATGCTGCTCAGGCGTATTCGGGTGAATCTATTGATTTCCGCAGCTTTGGATTACAAGTAGGCGGAGGAACTTTTACCGGACGTTTAAGTGAATGGATAACGGCCGCTTGGGATTATGGGGCTATCCGGAATGTCAATTACTTTCTGGAAATTTTCCCCTCTTATGCCAGCTCTTTCCCTGCGCAGGAAGCCAGTCAATACTTGGCGGAAGCCTATTTTGCACGGGCTTTCCGCTATTTCGAAATGGCAAAACGTTTCGGCGGGGTGCCGATAGTGGATAAAACCACCTATTATCCCGACCAGTCGGCGGAAGAACTGAAAGTGCCGCGCAACAAAGAAGCCGATGTCTATGATTTTATACTGAACGATTTGGACGAGGCGGCGAGACATTTTACGGATGATTTTAAAGAAAAGGGGCGTTCCAACAAATGGAGCGCGCTGGCGCTGAAATCGCGGGTAGCGCTGTGGGCGGCTTCCATTGCTACGTTTGGTCCCGCAGGCTATCCGGCAGGTCATTTGTACAAGGACGGACTGACAGGTGTTCCCACTGAGCGCGCCAAAGAGTTTTACGAGATTGCCTACAACGCGGCGAAAGAAGTGGTGAACAGCGGACGGTATGAGTTGTATAAAGCCAAATGGAAAGCCGGCGATGCGGCGGCAGCCGAAGAAAATTACGTGCAGTTGTTTCTCGACCAAACGGACGGCAACAAAGAAATGATGTTCGGCGTGTATTATCTCGACAAAAACAACCGGACCATGATTGAGGCAAACTGGCGTCCGGAGCAGGTGGGCAGGTCGTATGGAAATAAACCCTGTCCGCCGGTGGATATGATTGAACGCTTTGAATATGCAGACGGAACGCCTGTCCGCTTCGACGAAGCGACCATCGGCAGCGATGCTGCGCCCGTATTCTATAATACCACCGGCGAAATGTTCCAAAACATGGAACCGCGACTGAGAGCAAGCATCGTGGTGCCCGACCATTTCTGGAACGGACCCAACCCGGAGGAGCAGGGAAACATAGAAATACGCTACGGCATCGTTCCAAGCGGTGGAAATCTGTCGGGTTTACTGACTGCTCCCACCGTTACTCCGAAGTATCCCGACGATCCCGACGACCCCAACGCCATCACCATTCGGGGAAAAAGCGGCGTCGGAACAGGCGACCTTGGCTCCACCTGTACCGGATTCTATCTGCGCAAATTTCTGAACCCTTCTACACCCGTAGGTCTGACCATGAGTTGGGACATCGGCGGAACGTCCCCCTGGCCCGAAATCCGCTATGCGGAAGTGCTGCTCAACATTGCCGAAGCGGCTGTGGAACTGAAGGAACTGGGCGATGCCTCCAAAATGACGGAGGCAGCCACCATCATCAACGACTTGCGGGAAAGAGGCGGCTCATTCAACAGGAATTTTACGGCAGCCACGCTCACCCGCGCAGATGTGCGCAGCGAACGCCGCAGGGAATTGTATGTTGAAAATAAAACCTACTGGGATTTGTCGCGCTGGCGGGTATTACACGAGGAAATCAACAACACACAGTATCGCCTGCTTCACCCGATTCTGTTTTGGGATACGCAAAAATATTATATGCAGGTGGTTCCTGCCGGCGACAATTTCCGCAAGACGTTTAATCCGCAGTATTATTATCAGTCCATTCCGGGTACGAATACGAACGAGAAATTAGAGTTGAACCCGGGGTATTAAAATAATGATAAATGATAAATGATGAATGATGAATAGGAAACAAAACGCTCTGAAAGAGCATAATCAACAGCACAGGGCAACGCCCTGTGAATGTCGGATATCAACCAATCTGCGCCCTGAAAGGGCACAATCCATTGATGTCGCCTTCTACCATATACGGTATTCCAATACCGTATATGGTGCGACTAATCATATAAATCACCTAAATCAAACGAAAATCACAGTTCAGACAAATTTAAAAATGATATGAATATGAAGAAGTTAATTTATTTTTTGATGGCGTCGTCGCTCTTGTTGGCATCCTGCGAGAACGACAATTATGATGAGCCGGATGCCGGTCTGCAGGGTACCCTGACGGACGAGATGACAGGGAAACCCTTGGTGACTGAACAGCCGAACGGTTTTCAGATACGCAACAAGGAAATCAGTTGGACGGGGACAGACATTGTTCTGGACAATCCCGAACTGTATGCCCGCTATTTTTGGGGACGCGCCGATGGCACGTTCACCAATACCAAGATGTTTGCGGCAACCTACCAGATTACGCCCGTCAACGGACCTTTCCATACGGTGCCCATCCGGGAGGTGACTCTCCAATCGGGCATGAATCCGCCCGTTGATTTCAATGTATTGCCCTACGTCAGTTTCCGCGATGTGAGCATTGTGAAAGACCCTGCCAACTCGCAGCGGGTGATTGCCACCTTCACGGTCGATGTGAACGCTACGGCGGATGAGCCGGCAACGATTCGCAACTACCGGCTGTTTGCCACGAGCCGTTCGCCCTACGTGGGCGCTTCCGTATTCGACGACGATGTGAGCAGTACCACCGATGTGGCTTTGAAGCCGGAACAACTTGGCATGCCAATCACCATGCGGCAAACCGGCTTTGTGCCCGGAAAAACGTACTATCTGCGCATCGGTGCGCGTTGCAAAGAAAGCCCGCAAGACCGGTATAACTTGACGGAGATAGTGAAAATTGAGTTTTAAGTTTTAAGTTTCGAGTTTCGAGTTTCGGGTTTCGAGTTTTAAGTTTTAAGTTTCGAGTTTCGAGTTTCGAGTTTCGGGTTTCGAGTTTCGAGTTTCGAGTTTCAAGTTTCGAGTTTCGAGTTTCGAGTTTCAAGTTTCGAGTTTCAAGTTTTGGGTTACCCAACCTTAAACCTTAAACTTTAAACCTTAAACTTCAAACTTTAATAAAAATGGATTTTTTTAATTTTTTTAATAGTTTTTTTTGTTTTTTTTAATTTAATTTTTTTATTATGAGTAAGTTTTTTAGATTTTCTATGATTGCTGCGCTGATATGCGTTGCATTCGCGTGCAAAGACGATGAAGAAAAGCCGACACCGTTGGTGAAAGCTTATGTGGAAGTAGCTGCAGCCGATGCTACCCAGTTGTTACCGGGCGATGCCGGAACGAAAACGTTCACGGTGGAATCCAATCGAGAGCTGGAAGTATCATCGGATGTTGCCTGGTGTACGGTATCGGTAAGCGGCAAAACGGTTACCCTTACCTATCAGGAAAATTCCTATGTGCAGGGTACGAAACCTGCCAAGAGGGTTGGTACTGTGACTGTCAAGGCAAAGGCGGTAAACGCCGACGACAATGTGGTTGATGCGAAGGCAAATGTGAACGTGGACCAGGCGCTCTTCGGACTTCCCGAAGCCAAGTTGCTGGATGTAGTGTTTAATGCTACCGGGGCAACGGATATCTCGCCACTGGCAAACAAAATTTTGAATGTGAAGCCCTTCAATAAGGACTTTGCGAGTACGTGGAGCAGTTATCAGGAGTGGTGTAGCGTACAGGAGTACCCGGATTACAGGCAAAACCCAACTTACGGTCGCTACACCGCCTTTTTCCACGGTGGGCAGGACGAAAACGCGGCAGACCATGTGCTGGCGCTCGCCGGCGACAACACGAAGCGTGGCCGCATGGGCTCGTGCTGCTTGCGGGTGGACTACGCGGATTACAGCAAGGCGCCGGCCAACTTCTCCTACCAATCTACCGATGTGTTGCCGCTAAATGAATTGGGCAAGGGAATCTACAATGAGCAAGGCTATTCTATGGAGTGCCTCTTCCGCCCCGCCCCGTGGGAAAACCGCCGGTACGTGTTCAGTTCCACGCAGACATCCGGCAACGGCTTTGAGGTGGATAACAACGCCGGAGGACTTGCATTCTCTTTCTATGTGGAGACATGCCTCAAAAATCAGGCTGATGGCAGTGGAATCAAGGAGCCAAGCGCGGCTAATGCTGATGTTTCCGTGAAGTATCAGCTCAGCGCTGAAGAACTGGCAGCCACCGACCGATTCTACCACTTTGTGGGCACATGGACAGCAGGGACAAATGCCAAGATGAGGCTCTACCTGAACGGCAAGGCGGTGAGAGGCGCAACTGCCGATGGACCGGGCGATTGGGAGCACACCAACGCAGGCACCGGAGAGATAGTAGAAACGACTGTGCAAGCGAACCATGTGATGCGCCGTGGCACCCCCGGCGCCGAGAACGGCGATGCACTGGCGCAGTACTACGCTATCGGCGGCAATGCGCGCACCGGCAACCACCCCGAACTCAACAAAGGCTGGCAGCCAATCGACAGGTATGCCGGGCAGGAAGGAATGGATTGGGCAGAACGCCTCTTCATCGGCGAGATTGTGCTCTGCCGCATCTACGACAAACCGCTGGAGGCAACAGACGTACAGTTTTTGTACGATTATGAAAGACCGGAATAAAGTTCCGGAATTGGACAGAGTTTTTATAGTTTTTATAATTTTATAATTTTATAGTTTTTTAATTCATTAAATATTTTTATCATGACAAAATTTGTTAGATTTTTTATGTTTGTTGCGCTGATATGCGTTGCATTCTCGTGTAAAGACGACGAAGAAAAGCCGACACCGTTGGTGAAAGCTTATGTGGAAGTAGCTGTAGCCGATGCTACCCAGTTGTTACCCGGTAGTTCCGGAACGCAAACGTTCACGGTGGAATCCAATCGAGAGTTGGAAGTATCATCGGATGTGGGCTGGTGTACGGTATCGGTAAGCGGCAAAACGGTTACCCTCACTTTCACGGAAAATTCTTATGTGCCGGGTGCGAAACCGGCAAAGAGAGCCGGTATTGTGACTGTCAAGGCAAAGGCGGTAAACGCCGACGACAATGTGACTGATGCAAAGGCAAATGTGACTGTGGATCAGGAACTATTCGGACTTCCCAAAGCCGAATTGCTTGACATGGTGTTTAATGCGCAGGGGGCAGTGGACAATTCGCCGCTGGCAAACCCTGTTTACAATGTGCCGAAGTACAGTGCAGCCCTCCCCGTGGACCCGGTGCAATTCCAAAAAGGTGGCGCGTATGGCGACCGCTACACGGCGCGTTTCACCGGTACGCACCAAGACGGAGACAGGGGCTCGTGCGCCCTGCGGGTGGATTTTGCAGACTTCAAAAGTCACACCACCATCGGCACCTACAACGGCTATGGCTTTACGCCCCCCATACCTCGGAACGCCCTGGGCGAAGCCCTCACGGGAGGCTCATTTTCCATGGAGGTGCTCTGCAGACCGGAGACTCCGCCGGATGAGGCGGGTTCGCTTCGCAGCCGCTACGGCATTTTTGATGCCTCGCAGTACGCCGGACCTGGAATTTTCATAGACGGTGGGCAGTTGCGCTTCAATTTACCCTACCAAAAAGCCGATGGAGTGAGGGCGAGCGAAGCCGCCGTCATCAGTCATGACATAACGGAAGTTTCCGCTGATTGGGGACTTGACGGTGCCTCCGGCAATTACCAACATGTGATAGCCACCTTTGATAAAGAGACGCACACCATGCGCCTTTACCTGAATGGGGTGCAGGTGGAGGAGGCATTGACTAATGCCGACATAGCATCGGCGTACAGAGTTTCCAATGCCAGCGGTACGCCTGCAGGCAATCCTGCGGAGGGCACGTGGGCTGAGCACAACCTCTGTCAATGGATTTGCATTGGCGGCGTCAACCGGCGCTCCGATGCTGCCTACGCCGGCGCTCCTCACATCAACAAAGACGATGCCAATGGTGCAATGCGCCTGTTCACGGGCGAGATTGTGCTGGCGCGCATCTACAACAAAGCGCTGACGGCAACAGAAGCACAGTTTTTGTATGATTATGAAAGACCGGAATAAATTAAATTGTTTATAAAAGAGGGAAAGGCGGCGAAAGAGGTTTTCGCCGCTTTTTCTTTGTTTTAAAATACAGTGGTTTTGAAAATTATCCTTCGCTTTTCAATTAAATTTCGTAACTTTGCCGCATTAAAAAATTAAAGTTATGACGGATCAGGAAAGAAAGGAATTTCTTAAAGCTATGGAAGAATTCAGGCTTAAGTTGAAAGGAGATAAAAAATTATCAAATGCGTTTCTTATTGATGTCGGTATTTTTACCAAAGACGGGAAGTTGGCTGAACCTTATCAGCACTTACCCTCGTGTTTTCCGGAAGTCAAGAGAGAATCGGCAGTCATATAAAAAATCAGCAGTATGTATTCTACTCGTTCAGGCTTAACTTTGGGCTTTCATGGATGTGATGAGTCGGTTGTTCAGGAAGTGCTGAATGGTAAGACTTTTATGAAAATAAGCGCCAATAATTACGATTGGTTGGGGCATGGTAACTATTTTTGGGAAAACAGTCCTTCGCGAGCGTTGGAATTTGCCGAACATCTGCAAAAATTTCCCGGCAGGTCTAAAGGAGCAATTATAAAACCTGCGGTAATCGGAGCCGTGATAGATTTGGGCGCTTGTCTTGATTTGTTGGATTATCAGAATCTACAGTTGCTAAAAAACGGTTATGAAATTTTGGCGGATAATGAACAAGTTTATGGAATGCCGCGCAATAAAAGTATTGGAAATTTGGGTGATCTCTTGTTACGTGAATTGGATTGTGCTGTGATCGAATCTGTACATACGGTCAGAGAAAAATTAGGCTATTTTCCTTTTGATTCTGTCCGAAGCGTTTTTTATGAAGGCAACGAGTTATATCCCAATGCCGGATTTCGCGAAAAAGACCATGTTCAGATTTGCATCAGAAATCCCAATTGCATCAAAGGCTTCTTTTTGCCGAGAGAATCGGATAATCATTTTCCGAAAGTCTGAGAGAACATCAAGATGGTCAAACAAAAATATAATAGAGGAGGTAATAAAAATGGATACGGCACAGGACAGGATTACCTTTGTAAGAGGCAGTAAAGAAGAATTTCGGGCTTATCAGATGCGCGAAATGGCGATGTCAGATTTAACCAGCGGACTGAATTTCGCAAAGCGGGAAGGCATTGCAATCGGCGAGGCTAATGTTGCCCGAAATATGAAAGCAGCGGGAATGTCCGCACAGCAAATATGCATCTTTACCGG
>JAITTD010000013.1 GCA_031287245.1 Bacteroidales bacterium | reverse complement strand
TCCGTTTACTCGTTTATCCGTTTACTCGTCAATAGCCCTATCGTTCGTCCTTTGTTTCCTACGGCACAATAATACATATAATATATGCCGTTTTTGGGGTTCTTCACCAATGAAATTTTGTGTGCATATTGCTGGTCAAGCCCGTTCGGGTGCCCTCCGAATTTGTAAAGCGGCTCTGGGTCGGATGTCCAGTGCAGCAAATCGCGCGAAAAGGCAACCATGATGCTTGCACCACCGCGCCCTACGCCAAAGTAAAACATAGTCCAGTGGTCGCCGTCGCGGAAAACTTTCGCATCCGATGCAAAAGCCTCGTCATATCCGCCTTTGCGGTTGCGGATGACCGGATTCTGCGGATAGCGCACCCAATGAATCATATCATTGGACAATGCCACGCCCGTTTGTTCAATGCCTTCATCGGCAGCATTGTAGAAATTGTAATAGGTGCCCTCGTGCTCCACCACCCAAGGCTGGTAAATGCAATCTTTCTCCCATTTTTTGCAATCGCTTTGATAAACAGAAAGAACAGGATTGTCGGAAACCCGTTGCCACCGCAATCCGTCATTGCTCGCAGCAACGCCTTCATAACCAGGGCGCAGTTCATAACCACCCTGTTTCGGGTAGCAACCGTAAAGCGTCCAGTATTTATCGTCCTTCTTTTTGAGTGTGCGCGGCGCTTGAATATCCCAACTGTGGTAAAGATACGCACCTGTTACACATCCGCCGTGGTCAAACTCGCCTTTTGCACCGAATCCCATCGCCAATCGCGGTTTTTCCCAGTGAATCAAATCGCTGCTTTCTACTACAAACGAGTTGTAGCCCTGCCCGTTGAATCCGATGAACGACATGTACCATATATCCGGTAGCCCTTCCAGTTGGTAAACGCAGGGAACGTCGTAACTGTGGAAGTCTTCGGCATCGGGTATTTTGAAATCCGCAGGAATCACCGGTTGCGGATAATATATCCATCCCCTGTAAGGACTGCTCCACTGCGCCAGAGTGGCTGCATCAACGGTTGTCTCCTGCGCCGAAAGAAGCGCCGGAAACGCAAAAAGGCTTAAATATAAACCTGAAAACATTTTTGTAAATTGCATAAATTGAGATGTTAACCAGCATATTAACGGCGATTTGCGAGAATAATTGTCATCATGATAAAATTTTGAGTATTTTTGTTCCTTATTTTGTTGTGAAGTAAAGGTGAGTCAAAAATCAAAGAAAAATCAAAAATACGCATTGCTCGTTGCCGGCGGGTCGGGCTTGCGGATGCAAAGCGACATCCCTAAGCAATTTATGGAACTCTGCGGATTGCCTGTGTTGATGCACACCATTCGGCTATTTCGCAGTTACGATGCTGACATACCCATTCTTGTTGTGCTGCCTGCCTTGCAAATCAGCCAATGGGAACAATTGTGCAGCCATTACTGCTTTTCAACGCCACATCAAATCGTTGCAGGCGGTGAAACACGTTTCCATTCTGTCAAGAATGGGCTTGCAACGCTTCCCGCCGAAGGTTGGGTCGCTATCCACGACGGTGTGCGCCCATTGACGAGCCACGCCACCATTTCAGCCTGTTTTCGCGATGCAGAACGATACGGGAACGCCATTCCGTCCATTTCAGTGGTGGATACCGTGCGGGAAACAACGGGTGACAATAGCCACGCCCTCAACCGCTATCGACTTCGGCTGATACAAACGCCACAAGTGTTTGACCTTGCATTGATCCAAGAGGCTTACCGTCAAGATTTTTTTCCCGAATTTACCGATGACGCCTCCGTTCTCGAAAAAGCAGGGCACATTATCCATCTAACCGAAGGAAACAGAGAAAATATCAAAATCACCACGCCTTTGGATATGAAAGTAGCAGAGGCAGTTATGACTCGACAGGAAAATTATTTTCTGAATAATTGTGCGATTTGAATGTTCGGGTCAAAATATTTTATATCTTTGCGCGATTTTTATAGCGGGGTGTGGCGCAGTTGGTAGCGCGCTACGTTCGGGACGTAGAGGCCGTGTGTTCGAGTCACATCACCCCGACTGTTTTTAGTTTGTTGTGTATCAGATTTTTACAGTGACTAAAAATCACAACATACACAAACATACAAAAACGTACAGTTAAGAATCGTGCTATGCAGTTCTCTATTTTTTAGGCTTCTAAAAAATTAGAAAGATGCGTAGAAAAAAAATTTTTGTCCGTCCGCACCTGAACAACCGTACAGGTGATGTTAAAAAAAGATGGTACGTTGAACTTGCTCAACGAAACCCAAAAAACAATGAGATGTGCAGGGTACGTTTTGAGTATCTGGAGGACATCAAAATCAACATTCATCAAACGGCTGGTGAACGCAACGAAGCCGCCCAAAAAATCATTGCCCGACTTAATGCTAAAATTGACAGCGGTTGGTCTATTTTCGAGGATACCGAAAAATATATATACGAGGATCAACTGCAATACAGCCATGCTGCAAGTGTTTATAAGGAGAAACTGAGCGAAAACAACAGTTATCCTGTACTGATTGGAAAGTATATCAATGAGTTTGTGAGCGACCTGAAAGCCGAAACCAATACTACATACACGTCCCGGTACCGGATTTTTGGCTTGTGGCTACGAAGTAGAAATATGTACGATTTGGACATTACAGCAATTACCAACGAAATTATCATTGCATTTTTCACTTACTTAAAGACCGACAAGGCACAGGGGGGAAGGGGGATGGCAGCGCGGACTTATCGCTCGTATGCCGACCTGCTGCGGGCTTTTTTCGACGACCTTGTAAAAAAGGGTTTGATTGAAAAATCGCCGATTTTCAACTTGCCTCGAAACCGTACCGTTAAGGATATGGGGGCGGAACGCATCCACGAGGATGATTTGACCATGTTGATGAAAACATTGGACGAACGCGACCCACAGTTAGCAATGGCGTGTCGGTTTGAGTATTATTGCGGGTTGCGCCCCGGTTACGAAGTGCGATTGCTCAGGGTGGGTGATATTGATTTTCGACGTGGACTGAGTAAAGTTCGCATTATTCTTGACAATGCCAAAACAACGCGCCGCCGGAAGGTGGCTATCCCCGACGTGTTTCTTGATTATTTGCTGGCGCAAGGCATTGACACGTATGCTGATGACTGGTACATTTTCAGTAAGCATGGAAAGCCGGGTACAATCCGGTTGGGCAAAAATAATTTTCGATATCGGTTTATCAAATTTCGGGATGAATTGAAATT
>JAITTD010000309.1 GCA_031287245.1 Bacteroidales bacterium | reverse complement strand
TTCGTTTGCGGTGTCACTTTAAGTTCCGTAATAGGCGGTATCACCGGCATATTGAGGAATTCTTCCGTTTGCGCGTTCGCAACAAGCGTTGCGGCGAGCGCCATTGTCAAAAAAATACTTGCTCTTTTCATTTTATTTTAGATATTTTTTTGCCTTCCGCCCCCAAGTCAGCGTTCATTTTATTTTTATAAAAAACAGAAAGCGTGGGACTATAATTTTTTATCGGTCTTGTGAGGTTATCGACTACCTTGACGACCCAATAAATAAACAAAGCCCACGCGTCGCGTGAGCGTTCCTCTATCTACTCTTGGTCGTCTTTGGAATTGTCGATTTTCACAAGACCTGAATAAACGATTAACGCATTCCTATACTAAAATTTCTTTATTTCAACTATTCATTTTAAATTATTTGTTTTATTTACAACGTTTTACGCAACGTGCTCCGACTTCGCTCAACAACCGGCAATTGTACAATTACCGTTAATTATCTTATTTACAACTGCTTACACAGCGGAGCGCTTTTCGCAATTCAAAACAAAATTAGATAAAATCTTTGAGATTTTCAAGCGCGGATATAAAAAAGTTTTTTTTTACAGAGGATATTATTTCACGTGTTTCTCCGCATGATAACTTGATCTGACCAAAGGAGCGCTCTCAATGTGCCTGAAACCTTTTTCTTTCCCTATTCGCCCGTATTCGGCAAATACGTCGGGATGGACATATTCGCGCACTGCGATATTGGTTTTAGACGGTTGCAGGTACTGGCCGATGGTCATCACGCTGCAACCCGCTTCGAGCAGGTCGTCCATCGTTTTAAGGACTTCATCCCGCATTTCGCCAAGCCCCAGCATGATACCTGATTTGGCAATGATACCCGATGCGGCAATTTGCCGGATGACATTCAGCGAAACATCGTAAGTAGCACGGCTTCGCACCTGTTTGGTCAGTCGCCGCACGGTTTCCAAATTGTGCGACATCACTTCGGGATGCACTTCCAACAGCAGGCTAACGAGTTCGCCTTTCCCTTGAAAATCAGGGATTAATGCCTCTATGGTGGTGTCTGGATTCTCTTTTTTCACGGCTTTCAACACCTGCACCCAGTGTGTAGCTCCTAAATCGGGCAAGTCATCGCGATCAACGGAAGTGATAACGGCGTGTTTCAGTGTCAGCCGTTTCACCGAAAGGGCGATATGCTCAGGTTCACCGGCATCAAGGGGGGGCGGATGCCCTGTTTTTACGTTGCAAAAACGACAAGCGCGAGTACAGACATCGCCGCATATCATGAAAGTGGCAGTGCCGCAGTCCCAACATTCCCCTTGATTGGGACATCTCCCGCTGCTGCATATCGTGTGCAGTCCATGCTTGCGGACAACATTACCCACTTCCATGGAAAGTTTGCCCTGCGGTAGCCGTATTTTCAGCCAGTCGGGTTTCCTTCGACCCGCATTTCCCCCACTATTCATAGCTTTCTTTGGGGTACAACTCGTTCCACCACGTGCTATCGTCGTGCAACCAACGGGCAAACCACGCCATAATGGTGTTATTCCAGCGAATACGCTTGTCAAAATCAAGAATATGGTGATTTTCTCCTTCAACGGAAACGTATTCCACCGTTTTGCCGAGAATTTTCAGGGCAGCGAACATCTGGATGCTCTCGCCGGGGGGCACGTTGGTGTCGGCATTGCCATGCAGCAAAAGGAGAGGCGTTTTGATTTTGTCGGCTGCGAAAAGCGGACTGTGGTGGATGAACAAATCCTGATTGTTCCACGGGTATGAGTCGGCGGCAGCCAAAGAATTGTAGGAATATCCCCAATAACCTTCGCCCCAGTAACTCGTTACATCGCTGATGCCCGCGTGTGACATGGCTGCGGCGAACATATCGGTGCGCGTTTGCAGGTACATGGTCATAAACCCGCCATACGAGGCTCCCATACAGCCTATTTTTGAGCGATTTACGTAGGGATGCGCATCACAAAATTTCTGCGTTCCTTCAATAATCTCATTGGCAGTGTATTCACCCCAAGCGTTGACATGGCGCGACGAATATTCCTGTCCGAAGCCGATAGCGCCGCTTGGTTGAAGCACATACACCACATATCCTTGATTGGCATATAGATGAAAAGGATAACGACCATCAAAGGTACGCGATACGGGAGTTGTGCCACCATAATAATAAACAATGGCAGGATATTGCTTTGAGGCATCGAAATTGGGAGGCAAATAAACGCGCCCTTTCACCGTATTGCCGTATTGCGATGTAAAATCCCAGTTTTCCACTTTTGCCAACGTGACATCCGTTACGATATTTTCGGCAGGCGAAGCAAGAAGGGTTTCCTTTCGGGTACGCACATCGTATTTGAAAGCCACAGGCGGATGTGTAACGCTTTCGCCTGTACACAAGGCATAGTTGCCGCCCAAATGAAACGCGCTGAGGTATTCCACCGACATTTGCAACACGTCAAACGTCTTTTTAGCCGTGTTGTAGCGATAGCAACGTTGGAAATCCTCATCAACCGCCACAAAATAAATGTGATTGTCGGCTTTGCTCCATTTAGCCGAACTGATTGAAGGGTGAAACGTTTTGGAAATCGCTTCGATGTTTTTAGTGGCAATATCATAAATATACGCTTGATTATCAGCCGAATTTGGTATTCCTTTCACCGCAGGATCTTTACCAATATTGTCAAATGATTCGGGACCGCCTGTCAGCAGCAGTTTTTTCCCGTCGGGCGAGAACGCTGAAACGCCTCCATGTTTGATATTTGAAAAAAGGGTGTCCACCTGCATCGTTGCAAGGTTTAACAGGCAAATGGTGCGTTCCGAAAATGGACGTTCGGTATATTTATCACGGCTTGTGGTGAATACAATCGTTTTTCCGTCGGGACTGATAGCCGAAAGATGGGCGCTACGGTTGCCGAAAACCAACTGTTGCAGAGAACCTGTGGCTATATCGTATTTATACAGGAATGAACGGTTGCGCCACCCTCCTATCCTGTCTTCCGGCGTGATGATTCGATGAACGCCGCCATCTTTCACCTCTGCAGCTTTATCGGTTACGCTTATAACCAAATATGTGCCATCCTGCGACATACGGATAGAGCCCTCAGGCAAATCCTCTGCGATGACTGTTTCGGTAAACGATGGCAAATCGACCACTACCAAGCGTTTCCCGTTCACACCATCTTCTGTGTAATAAATTTTACTGCCCGTGGGCATCGGCTGATAACCCTTGTTTTCAATGTGATTTTGTATAAGTTTACCCGTTTCCATATTATACAGCGCCAGTTTTTCAGAGCGTTTTCCTTTGGGCAATACGGTAGAAGTGCGAAGCAACGCATAACGCCCATTGTCGGTGATGAGAACAGCCGACGGACGGTCGCCTTCGAGCACATCTCTCATCGTGTATTGCCGTTTGGCTGGTTTTGCCTCCATATTTAGCAGTGATATGGCGTGTCCGGTCTCTATTGTTATTTTCACCGCGCTCGGCAGAGAATCGTTCGCCAACGAAAGGCATTTGATGGTGACATTGTGCGTACCCGGTTCGAGTGACAGATCGCTCTTGGCGGTTTCAGCCTTGTCCAAAGATTTTTCACGGCTTGTTTTTTCCGTTGTTTTATGATTGTCGATGAACAACGCCACGGCTTTCGGGGTGGTCACTTTCAGTGTTGCCTTTGTATAAAGCGTGTTGGAAATGGTAAAACTAAAAAATCTGATGGTGGAAACGCTACTGTTTGCATCGCTACACGTAATCCAGCCATCCGATGCGGTGGTTTTGATGGCATTTTTCGTGTAGAATGACTGCGAAATGTGCGTGTTCAGTTCACGTTTCACATCAAATTTGTCGCCAAAAATGTTTAGACTGTCACTGATAACAGGTTTTGTCAAAGAAAAGGCGGAAGAAACGACACATTCGTTCACTTCGATCCTATTTTTGTCACTCTGCGCAAAACAATTGACAATTGACAATTGACAATTGAT
>JAITTD010000287.1 GCA_031287245.1 Bacteroidales bacterium | reverse complement strand
AAGAATAAACTTGCCAAAAACCAATATTTTAAAAAAATAATTTGTTTCATCATAATGCTTTTTAAAAAAGGCTATGCCTTCCACATCCCTGTGATTTTCATTTGTTAAACTCGTTAAAATTGATTGTTCCTTCCATATACCCTCTATATATCACAATATCAAGACTTTCTGTAATAATTTTTAATGTAAAAGCTACTCCTTGAGGTTTGTAAATTTTTGTTACTTTCACTTTGGCTGTTCCTTTTTTTGTATCGTAAGTGTTGCTATAATGCCAATTAAAATCAAAGACATCCATCCTATATCTGTCGTCTGTTTCGGGATATGTTTCACTATCCACAGAATACATGGGTCCAAAACTTTGCGTATTCGGCACCTTTGCTACATTCGCCATATATACAAACTCATCATTTCCACTTGTATAAAAAACAGTGTAAACTTGGTTTTTGACAATCTCAGGTGTAACATCTATTCCATTATCTGTTGCATCGGTAATAATAAATTTTGCCAAAATTTCTTGTTCTTCATTTCTTGAATAAATTTGAACAATGGACAGCACAAAAACAAACATCAATACTATTTTTTTCATTTTCATACAGTTAATTGGTAAACAATTCGTAATCATTATAAACTTTGCCTCGATTCACTATTTTGAGCGTGTATACTCCTGTCCATTTGGGATACCAGCGAACATAGCAATCGTCAGTGTAATCTTCGTCTCTGGTAATCAAATTATCATTTTCGTCATAAACATATAGGTCAAGGTCTGTATCACCGTCTCCGGTAACAAGAATTTCGGCTAAATCGTCTTGCCAAAATTTTGCTTGAAATAACTCGTAACGGTTCGCATACAAACGGCTTGCTTTATAACCGGGTCCGCCAACTCGTCCTCTTGACTTTTGTCCCAATTTTGCTTCGGCATTTTTTACCAAAGCCAAAAGATGGGCATTGCTCTGTGCCAATTCTTTGGCATCAGCCAACAAAACGTCTGGTTTATGCGGAACGCCGGTCGTTTTTTCTTTCACCGTTTCAGGTTTACTTCCCTCATCCGTTTTGGTCAACTTTGACACCTGCGTTGGTGTACTGAGCAAAATTTCGGCTGCCTGAATGAGCGGAAGGGCTTCATTGTGGGCATAGCCGTACTTTGCCAACTCATTTGCCAAGCGAATGTCGGCTATCGCCGCAGAAGGAGTACCTGCCTGAGGTTTCTTCTCTTCTGTTTGCGTTTGAGCAAACACACTGCCTGCGAACACGCAAGCCATACTGATTACAAAAATTCGTTTCATCTTTACCTGTCATTAAATTTCCGCCTCCACTTACGGCTGTCGGCTACTCCGTTTATTGATTATGTCAGAATATTGCATAAAAAAAGCATGGATACACTCTCCATGCTCTGCGGTCGTAGGAATGACCTTGTATCTACGGAAAAGCCATACCCATGCTAACGCATAGGCATTCACGACTTATTCAGGTAGATACTGGGTTGAAATTTCCTACTTTTCAGAGCATCTCGAATAATAGCAAACGCTATTCTATATGTCTAATTATCTTTGTCTTATCTGTTTATATTTTTCAATACTACATTTTTAAATTCAACCACAAAAATACGATTATTTTTTATAATTGTATCATTCAGGCAAAAAAAATCGCAAAACTTTTGACAAACGGCAGTGAATGAACGCCGTTGGTTGTAATCATCGTAATATGAATAGTTTTGCGTGTTAATCCCGAACTACGATGGAGAAAATGTTTCCGGCAAACCAACTGGGAAAATACCCTGTCTCTAAGATGCTATTTTTCACAGACAAAGGGCATGCCTTGCTGAGAGGAATTTGCTTTTCGCCCGAATGGGCGGGATATTCATAACCGCAGGTCATCAACCTGCGGCAGAAGCCCCCGCCGGTCCCTGCCTGAAAGGCAGAACATGAATTGGTAGCCTTTTAGTGCTGCCTTTCAGGCAGTAGTGTTCGTGTGTTTGCACTGCCGCAGGCAACGCTTCGCTCGCCTGCGGTTATGAAAATCAAGCCCTTCGGGCATCATAGCACCTCAAAAAAGATTTATGATGAAGAAATTTGGCAATCTGAAAATTTTCAACGACCTTTGCCGCTTGTAACGTAAAATATTTTTGGTATGACATACAAAGAAACGACATTAGATAAGAAGTTGGAATTGCGCCTTAAACTGAGAGAAGCCGGGCAACTTGAAAAGTCAGCACTTCTAAAACCATAACCCAATGTACCGCCATTTATCAAGCCTCTATTTGTGCCTGCTGTTTTTCGCCACTTCACTGGTATTTTTCGTGATAGCGGTTATTTTGCGGGTGACAACCGTTTGGTTCGACCGCAAATTAACGGCTTTGCATCAGTTTTCCTGCTTTTGGGCGGCGTGCTACACTTGGCTCAATCCCTTGTGGAGCGTCAGCATCACCGGCAGGGACAATATCGGCAAGGGCAAAGTGTATGTCATGGTGAGCAATCATCAGTCCGTCGTTGATATTCTTGTGCTCTACCGCATTTTCAAGCCCTACAAATGGGTGGGGAAAGCATCACTTTTCAAGATTCCGCTTCTCGGCTGGAATATGTCCATGAACAAATATGTCAAGATTGTGCGAAGCAGCGTTTCGAGTCAGCGGCGAATGATACGGCTTTGCACGGAAAATGTCAGCAAAGGCAACTCTCTTATGATATTTCCAGAAGGCACACGTTCTGCAAACGGCGAATTGCGCAACTTCAAGGAAGGCGCATTTCTGATAGCCATGCAACAGAAGGTGGATATCATACCGATGGTGATAGATGGAACAGCCAGTGCGCTTTCTCGAAGAGGTTATCCCTTCCATCCGCAAAAAATGCGGCTGCATATCCTGCCCCCCGTTCCTTACTGCCACTATCAGAATATGACAGTGTCGGAAGTGAGCGAACACATCCGTCAAATCATGGCAGAAGAACTCGGCAGGATGCGAAAATAAATTTTATCTGCCATAATGCCACAAGAAAAAGAAAAAATGGCAGACTTTTTTGACGAAAATATGCCAATTCGAGTTTGGCACAAAATCTGTATGTTAAACTACGAAAATTTGAATTGTTTAACTTCATTAAAATCATAAAAAAATGGCAAATGTAAAAATTAAACCATTATCAGACAGAGTTCTGGTACAGCCGCAAGAGGCAGAATCGAAAACCGCAAGCGGGTTGATTATCCCCGACACCGCTAAGGAAAAACCCCAAAAAGGTACGGTGGTAGCAGTGGGACCCGGCACAAAGGACGAAACCATACAGGTAAATGTAGGCGACGTGGTGCTGTACGGGAAATACTCAGGCACCGAACTGAATGTGGATGGTACGGATTATCTGATAATGCGTCAATCGGACATTTTAGCAGTTATTTAAGTAAATTAGTTTTAAACGTAAAAAATTAAAAAGAAATGGCAAAAGAAATTAGATTTAATATCGAAGCCCGCGATGCACTGAAAAAAGGTGTTGACCAGTTGGCTAACGCGGTAAAAGTGACGTTGGGACCCAAAGGTCGCAATGTAGTGATTGACAAAAAATTCGGCGCACCGCAGATTACCAAGGACGGTGTAACGGTAGCCAAGGAAATTGAGTTGTCCAACAAGGTGGAAAATCTGGGCGCACAGATGGTGAAGGAAGTGGCTTCCAAAACCAACGACGACGCAGGCGACGGCACCACCACAGCCACCGTATTGGCGCAATCACTGGTAACAGTAGGTTTGAAAAACGTTACGGCAGGCGCTAATCCTATGGATTTGAAACGCGGTATCGACAAAGCCGTTATCAAAGTAACCGAAAACTTGCAGGCTCAATCGCAGTCTGTTGGCGACGACCTGAAAAAGGTGGAGCAAGTAGCCAGCATTTCGGCAAACAACGATCCCGAAATCGGCAAACTGATTGCCGAAGCGATGGGAAAGGTGAAGAAAGAAGGCGTTATCACTGTTGAAGAGTCCAAATCAACCGAGACTTACGTTGACGTGGTGGAAGGTATGCAGTTCGACCGTGGTTACATTTCCGCCTATTTCGTTACCGATACCGAAAAAATGGAATGTGTGCTGGAAAATCCGCTCGTGTTGATTCACGACAAGAAGATTTCTACCATGAAAGAATTTCTTCCTATCCTGGAAGCCTCTCTGCAAACGGGCAAACCGCTTTTGATTATCGCAGAAGACGTGGACAGCGAAGCAATTGCCACTTTGGTAGTGAACAAACTGAGAGGATCGTTGCGCATTGCAGCCGTTAAAGCCCCCGGCTTTGGCGACCGCCGCAAGGAAATGCTCGAAGACATCGCCATTTTGACAGGCGGCACCGTCATCAGCGACGAAAAAGGCTTGAAACTGGAAAGCGCAACCGTTGATATGTTGGGAAAAGCCGACAAAATTACGATCAACAAGGACAACACCACTATCGTGAACGGTGCAGGCGAGAAGGCACAAATTGAAGCCCGCGTTGCCCAAATCAAGGCGCAGATAGAAAACACCACTTCCGATTATGACAAGGAAAAATTGCAGGAACGTTTGGCGAAACTTGCCGGAGGCGTTGCTGTTCTTCACATTGGCGCTGCCACTGAAGTGGAAATGAAAGAAAAGAAAGATCGCGTAAACGACGCTCTGAGCGCAACCCGCGCAGCCGTAGAAGAAGGCATCATACCCGGCGGTGGTGTGGCTTATATCCGCGCTATCGAATCGCTTGACAAACTGAAAGGCGACAACGAAGACGAAACCACAGGTATAGCCATCGTACGTCGCGCATTGGAAGAGCCGCTTCGTCAGATTGTTGAAAACGCAGGCTTGGACGGCGCCGTAGTAGTACAGAAAGTACGCGAAGGCAAAGGCGATTACGGCTACAACGCACGCATCGACAAGTACGAGAACCTGCACGCAGCAGGCGTCATCGACCCGACCAAAGTAGCCCGTGTAGCGCTGGAAAACGCCGCTTCCATAGCAGGCATGTTCCTCACCACCGAGTGCGTACTGGCTGAAAAAGAAGAAGACAAACCCGCCCCGATGCCGAATCCCGGAATGGGTGGAATGGGCGGAATGATGTAATCCATCATCGCTGAATCAAAAAAAGCGTCTGTCGGTTGGCAGACGCTTTTTTTGTCTGAACATAAAGCAAACGAGTGAAAATGTTTTTTGTGGCGGATTTTGTGTTTTCAAAAAATTTCCTCATCTTTGCACTGAATTCTAATGCCTGAATCATGATATACATCGCTAACCCTATCTACGACGTTGTGTTCAAGTTCATGATGG
>JAITTD010000209.1 GCA_031287245.1 Bacteroidales bacterium | reverse complement strand
CCGTTTATCCTTTTATCCTTTTTTTGTCTTGCTGCAATTGTGCTTTCAGTTGTTCCATACTGTCGAAAACGAGACAGTCCCTGATGCGGTGAGAGAGCGAAATCTGCAATTCTTTTCCGTAAATGTTTCTGTCAAAATCAAAAATATGTACTTCAATATAGGATTGCTCGCTGTGCGTTTTCATGACGGGTTGTTTGCCGATGTACAACATTCCCTTCAAGGTTTCGCCATCTAAGCGGATGTTGGCGCTATATACTCCTTCCTTGGGCAATAGTTTGCAAGAGTCCGGTTTTATATTGGCGGTCGGGAAGTCAATGGTTCGTCCTAATTGATTGCCTGCAATCACTTTACCGGATATGTGATAATCATAACCCAGCATACGATGAGCGGTTTCCAAATTGCCATCCAACAATGCTTGCCGTATGGCAGAAGAACTGATTTTACCGGCGAATGAAGATTGTGTGTGTTCTGCATTTCCTCTTTCGTACTCTTTCAAATTTACTTTAACAACCTCTATATTATATGATTTAGCTAATAACAAAATATTTTCAGCGTTGCCACCTTTGTCTTTTCCAAAAGAGTGGTCTTCTCCTACTACCCAATACTTGGTTTTCAACTTTTCCATCATCATATTGCGGATAAAATCCGGCGCCGACATCTGAGCCATTGTACGGTCGAAAGGGAGCATCAAGATATTATCAATGCCATATTGGGATAACAGTGCGACTTTTTCGTCGAGGGTGTTAAGCAACCAGCGCGCAGGCGTAGAAGCATCCAGCAGCATCCGCGGATGGGTAGCAAAGGTAAGCACAACCGACCGGCAGCCTTTTTGGTTCGCCAAATCAACTACCTGCTGCAACAGCGCCCGATGCCCGCAATGAACGCCATCAAAACTTCCGATGGTAACAACAGGCGCATCGACGTGTAAATCATCTATATTGTAAAATACTGCCAAGTCAGATTCGATGAATAAAAAAGGCTGTTTCGTTTGAAACAGCCTTTTTAGGATTTTTTAAAACTGATCCAGTTTTTTGACCGTATCGTTATATTTTGCTTCCATCTCCGGATATTGTGTGCGAAGCCGGAAGTACAAACTTTTTAATGTTTCCATCACATCGCGATCGTTTTCATGCAATTCGAGCGCTTTTTCCATGGGAGCCACGGCTTTATAAAATTCCTTATCTGCTAAATCTTTCCATTTATCATATTCGGCATTGCTTGCAGCCTTGTCTGCTTCTTCAAAAAGTTTTACTGCGGAATTGAAATACACCACACCTTTATTATAATAATAACTATAATTGGTCGGCTCGAGGACAATGGCTTGCTCGTAAGCGGCTAACGCTTCGTCTTTGTGACCTAACTTATCCTGTAAAGATCCTTCTGCAAACCATAATGTTCCGTTTTTAGGATCGCCTGCTTTGGCTTTTGCAACATAAGCAAGTGCTTTCTCGCTTTCATTACGTTCCAAATAGTAATTGATCATGATGTAAATCAAACCAAGATCGTTTGGATTCAAGGCAAAGCCTTTTTCCACGTAGGTCAACCCTTTTGCTGTATCGCCTATGCTGGCACAGGCTGTATAAAGCATATTGTACAGAAGTGCCGGGTCGGCGTCTTTAAATCCAAGGGAGAGGGCTTTATCGAAATGGAAAATGGATTCTTTCCACAGGCTTTTGTCCAACTCGCTTTGTGCATAAGAAAAAAATCCGGCATAGTAATGATAAACAGTATCACTAAAACCCAACATCTCACTCACAGCGATTTTATCCTTTGCCGATTGATAAGCTGCCTTAAAATCTTTCAGGGCATATTCATTAAATGCCTTCCCTTCCAAATCAACGCCTACGATTTTCAAACCATCGTTGATTTTTTTCGTCAATTTACCTTTTTCGTCCAGTTCTTTGGCTTTTTGGTATGACTTAACCGCCTCTTTCAAGGGTTCCGGAGCAATTGTAGCTGTTTCTACCCAACTGACCAAAACGCCTTGTTCAAAGGTCAATTTCAAACGGCTATACGTATGTGTTTCAATCGATTTACCGCTTTCATCTGCAGTTACATCTGTTGCTGTCGGTTTTCCCAAATACAAAGTAGCTTCGGCAACAGGCATATTGGCTCTGAGAAAATGGACATTTACGCCATAAACATCTACAAACAACTTACCTCTGTCCAACCACGTACCGGGAACAATGCCTTTTTTAGCATCCTGAATGGCTGCATCACTTTTTGCAATATCCTTCTCCAAGGATTTTGCCTTGCTGTCATTTTGTGCCCAAACAGAAACACACAAAACGCTCACCATCAACATGAAAATTACTCTTTTCATATCATTTCAATTTAAGGGATTATTTACTTTTTCACAAATTTTAATACTAAGTCCACCAATTGTTGATTTGCTTCTACCAATTTGGTGTTGGTTGCTATCAAATCTCTCTGACCTGAAATCAAAGCATTCACTGCAGAAATCGGCTTGGAGTCAAGTTCGGCAAATATTTCCGATTTTTTAGGCGCTGCCGCTACCGATTCAAGTTCTTTGTTTTTTCTGGTTCTTCTTCCTCTTTTAGGCTTAAGATCAATTTGATTTTGTTGCTCTTCAGCGGCGGGAGTTTCCTTTTTTGAACGGGTTCTTTTCACTTTGGGAGTAAGTTCTGTTTTCGCTTTCGCTTTAGATCTTCTCTTTTTAGGTGCAACAACGGTTGCTTCCGAATTTACATCAACAACTGCTTTTGTCTTTCTGCTCTTCCTTGTTTTTTTAGCAACATTTTTGTCTTTGGGCGCTTTTTTAGTCCTCTTTGCGCGGGGAACTTTTTCTGTTACAGCAGGAGCGGCAGGGGTGGTGCCATCTGTTAACATAGCGCCTTCTTCGCTTTTAAGCCAAGTATGAGATACCGTAGGGTAGGCGAGTAAAATTTTGGAAAGATTCTTTTCTCCAATTTTACCGTTAACTCCTATGATATTATACACCTGCGCAGCGCTAATACCTACTTTTGTAGCAAACTCTTTTCTGGATCCGGCTTGAAGGACGTCAATAATGTACCTGATACGTTCATTAATACTCATGATTTTTATGTTTTAAATTAGTAAAAATTCTATTTTTTAAAAGCACAAAGTTATATGTTTTTTTTTACAAATTACAAAAGTTATATTTTTTTTTATTTTTTTGTAGCAATTTTTATATTTATTCCTCCCCTGACCCATATACCCGGCAGCGTTAGATTGCCCAAATCATGGTGCTTTTGGTCGGTCAGATTGGACGCTTCGGCAAAAATATTCCAGCGTGATGTATCATAATACACACGCAGGTCAATTTGCCAAAAAGCATCGTAAGGCGTTGCCGTTTCTGTGCCATCGTTCAAATTGAATTTCATGTAATTGCCGTTTCTATCCTGAAAAGCGACTTTCCAATTGGCATTGAGTTTCCCGACAATTCGGTGGTCGAGATGGAAGACAAATTTGTGTTTCAAATAATCCAGCGCATAGTTGGATATGAAATCCTCGTTGGCTTTGCTGCCCAGCAGATAATCGTAAGAAACGGAAACGGAACGCAGCCAAAACCGGCTGCCTGCAAATGCCTGCACATCCCATGTCCAGCCTGAGGAAATGCCCTGAGTTTGCAGTTCGTGCAGGTTCATTGTGTGCCACACGCTTTCGTCGGGCAGCCAAATCCAGTCTATAGCGTCAATGGTGTTGCGATAGAAATAACTGACACGGATGTTGGAATGTTTCAACAACAGGGCGGCGCCTAATTCATATTCAAGGCACTGTTCCGGTTTCAGGTCGGGATTGCCGCGGTTGGCATAGCCATGATAGTAGAGGTCGGTAAACGTGGGCAGACGCATGGCACGATTCACCGAGCCGTACAGTTTCCACGCGCTGCTGGGATAGCAGGCAAGGTCGATGCCCGGATAAAGGTTGATTTTGCTGCCGGTGTAGTTGTTGTGGTTGAGCAATATTCCCGCAGAAGCGCTCCATTTGCCCCATCGCAGGTTTTGTTCTCCATACAGGCTGAAATTAGTACGTTCGTCGCTGTGTGTGTATTGCACTTCCGTAGGGTCGTGCTTGACGTCGCGCGGTATTTCTAATTCTTTGCCGAGGTTGCTGCTGAAAATCTTTTCGTGGCGCGACAGCAGTCCGATGTTGGTTTTCCCGATTTTGCTTTCAACAGATGCCGTTATTTCGCCGCCAAAGACATCCGTAAAGTGAAAATTTTGCGAAGCGGAAGGATTGTGCCGCATGAAGACATAATGATCGTAATTGCGCCGCCAGTAAAGGGAAGGCGAAATCTTTACCTTTCCGGTGGTGTTGCCTTTCAATGACGCAAAACAGGTTTGCAGGGATTCATATTCTTCCTGCTGCGGATATTTGCCTGCATAAAAACCGTTGGCGCCAAGCGATTTCTGGCTATAACCCAATTGCAAGTCAAGCGGAAAGTCTTTGTTTTCCCATTTATTTTGCGAAAAGATATTCAACTGGTCGAAATCGGTGTTTTTCATATACCCGTCCGAAGCCATTTTCGAGATGGCGGTGTGGTGGGTGATGTTATGTTTGAGGTGCGTTGTGCTGGCGAGCGACAATTTGTAGTAGCCGTACTGACCGGCGGCGAGCGAGGCGTTGAGGCTGCTTTCCTTTCCTGTTCCGGTGATGAAATTGACGGCGCCGCCTAAGGCATTGTTTCCAAATATTCTGGACGCTGGTCCTTCCAACACTTCTATTCTTTCTACCGATTCGAGGTCTATCGGCAGGTTCAGCGCGTAGTGTCCCGTTTGCGGGTCGCTGAGGTTGATGCCGTTGAGCAGTATTAATGTCTGGTCGAAGGATGAACCGCGTATGGAAAGGTCGGCCTGCGAGCCGTAAGGTCCGCGCTGGCGTAAATCAACCGCCGGAATGTATTTGAGCAAATCGGTGAGCGTTTGCGCGGGCGCTCGATGAATTTCAGTTCGCGATACCTGTGTGATGGTGCGCCCTGTCTGGGCAAAAATGTCGGGCGCCGATTCCGCGTTCACGTCCACCTCTTCCAAATGGACGGTTTGGGTTTTCACGCTGTCTGTGGTTTGCGCCAATACCTGTTCGGGGATGTTCACCAAAGAATATCCTGCGCACAACACTCCTATTTTGACACATTTATGAAGGCTTTTAAAAGCCGAATACGATTTGTTTTCCCATCTTTTAAAGCAGAGAACTTGCGTTTTTTTTACTGTGTGTTTCATTTAAATTTATTATTATTATTATTATTGAGTCAATGAGATTCCTAATTCATGAAAGACAAAACTCCATTTGTCGGTGGCTTCGTCAATGTATTTCGACACCGGTTTGCCTGCTCCGTGCCCTGCGTTGGCGTCAATACGAATCAGGGCAGGATGGTCGTTGCTTGCCTTTTCCTGCAAAGTGGCGGCAAATTTGAAGGAATGAGCCGGAACAACGCGGTCGTCGTGGTCGGCGGTAGTGATCAACGTGGCGGGGTAAGCAACATTCGCCTTGATGTTGTGCAGAGGCGAATAGGAGTATAAATAGCCAAAATCCTTCTCATTGTCGCTGGTGCCATATTCAACCACCCAGCCCCACCCGCAGGTAAATTTCTGGTAGCGAAGCATATCCATCACGCCCACCGCCGGCAGCGCCACGCGAAACAAATCCGGACGCTGCGTCATTGCAGCACCCACCAGCAATCCGCCGTTGGAACCTCCGCTGATAGCCAATTTTTCACTGGAAGTGTATTTTTCCCTGATAAGGTACTCTGCCGCAGCAATGAAATCATCAAACACATTCTGCTTTTTTTCCAGCATCCCTGCCTTGTGCCACTCCTCGCCGTATTCTCCGCCGCCGCGAAGGTTCGCCAAAGCGTAAATACCGCCATTTTCGAGAAAAATCATGTTTGCAATGCTGAACGAAGGCGTCAACGAAATATTGAATCCGCCATAACCATATAATAATGCAGGATTTTTACCGTTCCGCTGCATCCCTTTTTTATATACGATGAACAGATGCACGGGCGTACCGTCTTTGCTGTCGTAAAACACCTGCTCTGTTTCGTAGTCCGTATCAAACTTGGTTTCGGGCTGACGGTACAAAGTGGAATTGCCGCTTGCAATGTCGTATTGATAAATGAAAGAGGGCGTCGTGAAATTGGAAAAGGAATAGAACAACGTTTTTTCGTCCCGATTGCCCGATAAACCGGATGCTGAACCAATTGCCGGCAATTTTATCTCCTTCTCAATTTTCCCCTGTTCATCCAACTGCAACACCCGTGTGCTGGCGTCTTTCAGGTAAAAGGCAAAGAGTTTCTCGCCGCCGGTGGACACCGTTTCGAGCAGTTCTACGGTTTCGGGAATCACATCTACCCATTTGGACGGATCCGCATCGGAAGGATCAATGGAAGTGAGGCGGTAATTGGGCGCTTCGTTGTCTGTAAGCACCAATAAACGCCCTTTGACGTGATCTACAACGCTGTAATTGCTCTCAAACCCATTTGCCAAAAGGCTTAACTTGCTGTAAGGCTGATTGAGCGGCTGACAATACAGTTCAACGCCAGAGGTGCCTTCCGAAACCGACACAATCAGGTATTCTTCATCTCTGGTCACCTGAGCCGTAAAATATCTCAACGGATGTTCCCTGTCTTCAAATATCAGTTTATCCTGACTTTGCGGTGTGCCAAGCGCATGATAATAAATTTTCTGAAACCGGTTTTGACCGATAAACTGTTTTGCCGCATCAGGCTCGTCGTAGCGGCTGTAATAAAAGCCATTGCCCTTCCATGCAGCGCCTGAAAACTTTATCCACCGCAGATGATCATCCAAATCTTTGCCCGTTTGGGTATCCTTGACGAAGATTTCCTCCCAGTCCGATCCGGCTTTGCTCAGATTGTACGCCATATAGCGGTGGTCCTTGGAAAAGGAAACGGATTTCAGCGCCACCGTGCCGTCGGTGGATAAGGTATTGGGATTGAGAAAAACTTCCGGCGCATCGTTCAATTGTTTCAAGCGGTACAGAATCGACTGGTTTTGCAAGCCATCGTTTTGAAAGAAATAATAATAGTCGCCCTCGTGAAAAGGCGATGTATAGCGGGGATGATTCCAAATCTCGGTCAAGCGGGCGCGTATCTGTTCCCGAAAGGGAATCTGCGACAGATAATCCTCCGTCACTTCATTCTGCGCCTTCACCCACGCCGCCGTCTGTTCCGAACAATCGTCCTCCAGCCAGCGATAAGGGTCGGGGACGCCGGTGCCGAAATAATCGTCCGCCACATCGCCTTTGGCAGTGGACGGATAGGGTTTCGGGCTGATACTGTTTGGGTGACACGAACAAAGACAACAAAGCATAACGAACATATATTTTTGCATGACCGGTTATTTAAAAACGGCGCAAAAATACATGTTTTTTTCCGGTTTAGCACCTTCAATTTAAAGTTTCGGGGTTCGAGTTTCGGGTTTCGAGTTTCGGGTTTAAAGTTTCGGGTTTCGGGTTCATTCGTCATTCGGCGTTTGCCAGCGCCGCTTTCCACGGGTCGAGCATTGCCTGCACTGCTGTGAA
>JAITTD010000060.1 GCA_031287245.1 Bacteroidales bacterium | reverse complement strand
TATTCCACTCATATTTACCTGCAAATGATTGAAAATTAAAGCGTCTATTGTCATCGATGCTGTTGAAATCCACCACATCACCCAACTTATCACCTAATAACTCCACGAAATCAGAGACGACATCGTCATAATAGCCATAAGTGTACCGTTCCCATTCTCCTCCTGATTTGTAAATAAAATTGTAATCTTCATCGTAGGTGTAATGCCCTTGTCCTTCCCCTACATAATAATAAGACCAATAGTCCTCTTCTATATATTCTTCGTGAATGTCGAGAAATTGGTCGCCAAAGCTGTACAATGTCCCGTTTCTGAAATTTTGAAGAAGATTTTCTACTCTGTTGAAAGATGCCTGAATATTTGCCTTATCTTCTGCTACCGTTGTCGGATCTATATTCTCTTTGTCCTTATCACAACCGGTCAAGATCACTGATAACACAGCCATTGCTGCCAAAAATACATTTTTGAACTTTTTCATTTCTTTTTTTTGTTTTACGTCTGTCCTTTAACAGACCTTAAATTGTAAATTATCGAATGCAAAATAACAAAAAATAATTGGACTGTCCAAACATTTCGTCAAAAAAATGTTCATACTGGACAAAAATGAGCGCAAAAAATTAGCCCTTTTTACGATTATTTGCATTCATTATTCAAAATTTAAGTACTTTTGATGTGTCGAATTTAAGTATTTTTTGATGAGTAACGAGCAGGACGACATATTAAAAAAAGCCACTCACAGCGAGTATGAGCACGGGTTTGTGACCGATATAGAAACGGAAACCATCCCCAAAGGATTGAATGAAGACATCGTTCGTCTTATTTCGCAGAAAAAAGGCGAGCCTGAGTTTATGCTGGAGTTCCGTTTAGAGGCATTTCGCCGGTGGCAAAAAATGAAGATGCCGCAGTGGGCGCATCTTACCATTCCCGAAATAGATTATCAGGACATCATCTTTTATGCGGCGCCCAAACAACGCCCCGTATTGGAAAGCATGGACGAAGTAGACCCCGAACTTCGCAAAACATTTGAAAAATTGGGTATTCCACTGGAAGAGCAAAAACTTTTGGCAGGCGTAGCCGTAGATGCTGTGATGGACAGTGTGTCGGTGAAGACAACCTTCCGCGAAGAATTGGCAAAACACGGCGTCATCTTTTGCTCGTTCAGCGAAGCGGTGCGCGAGCATCCCGATTTGGTGCGGCAATACATGGGAACGGTGGTTCCGCCGGGCGATAATTATTTTGCAGCGCTCAATTCAGCCGTTTTCAGCGACGGCTCGTTTTGCTATATCCCCAAAGGCGTACATTGCCCGATGGAGTTATCCACCTATTTCCGCATCAATGCGGCAAACACAGGACAGTTTGAGCGAACGCTGCTGATAGCCGACGAAGGCGCTTACGTGTCGTACCTCGAAGGATGCACAGCCCCTCAGCGAGACGAAAACCAACTGCACGCCGCCATTGTAGAGATTGTAGTGATGAAGGATGCCGAAGTGAAATATTCCACCGTGCAAAACTGGTATCCGGGCGACAGAGACGGCAAAGGCGGCATCTTCAACTTTGTCACCAAACGGGGAATTTGCAAGGGCGACCGCGCCAAAATTTCGTGGACGCAAGTGGAAACAGGCTCAGCCATCACGTGGAAATACCCCAGCTGCGTGTTGCAAGGCGACGGTTCCAGTGGCGAATTTTTCTCGGTAGCGCTCACCAACAATATGCAACAGGCAGATACCGGCACCAAAATGATACATATCGGCAAAAACACCCGCAGTCGCATCATTTCCAAAGGCATTTCCGCCGGACGCAGTCAAAACAGTTATCGCGGCTTGGTGAAAGTGCACGAACGCGCCGAAAATGTACGCAATTTCTCGAAATGCGATTCTCTTCTGCTCGGCAACCAGTGCGGGGCACACACCTTCCCGTATATGAAGGTGGCAAACGCATCAGCCATTGTGGAACACGAGGCTACCACCTCGAAAATCAGCGACGACCATCTGTTCTATTGCCAGCAGCGCGGCATTTCCGTTGAAGACGCAGTCGGACTGATTGTGAACGGCTACGCCCGCGAGGTAATCAACAAACTTCCGATGGAATTTGCGGTGGAAGCCCAAAAACTGTTGTCGCTTAATCTGGAAGGAAGCGTGGGATAAAGTAAAAAACTGTTTTTCATGGTTTTTCATGGTCGCGCTTGGAAATCTCAATATTTTCATCTAATTTTGCAGCCATGGAAAATAGCCAAAAATTTTTCATAAAAGCCTTATCTATATCTATTTGGATGGTTTTTATGATGTCTTTTGCTCCTGTTTTCGGACAAGAAATGAATACTCTGTCTGCAAATACCAACTCTCGGGATACGCTCTTACAGGAATTGCCCGACAGTTTAATTTCTCATTTTGATACCATCCAAATCAATAAAGACACCACAAGCCTGAAATACGATCTCGATTCGACAATGCTGATGCCCGATTCGACAATGTTTGCGGGTGTTGATACCGTCAACAAGCGAGATTCCATCTCTACCCTCGTCGTTGTCGGATTGGAAGATCCGCTGGATACGCTGTCCAACCGGATTTTCGCTTATCAGGTGTTAAGCGAAAATTCATATTCCCGCCTGCAAGTGCCGATTGATACTACGCTCACTCGTTTTGAAATCAACAACCCTGTGATGAAAAAGTATTACGCCGGCGCCTTTCTTGGCAATGCCGGACTGTCCTACTATCCGATAGGTTTTGAAGCCCGAAAACGCCCATCCGACTTCTTCTTCAGAGATAATGTCGCCCTTTTTATGCACATACCGGAAGAAACCACCTATTATCAGACAAAGATGCCTTTTACGATGATTCATTATTCCTCTGCCGGCAGCCAAGCCGACAATGAATCTATTCTCAAAGTGACACACACGCAAAACGTCAACAAAAAATGGAATGTGGGCTTGGATTATGACGCCATTGCTTCGGCGGGGCAATATTCCAATCAAAACACTTCCGACCACGCCATATCGCTGTTTTCCGCTTATCGCGGAAGCCAATATACCCTGTTCACCAATTTCAACTGGAACAATATCCGTATGCGGGAAAACGGCGGAATAGCCGCTGAAACTTTGACTGACGGCACTCCCGAATCCAACGGAGTACGGTCAATGCAGGGGAAAACCGTGATGGTGGACCGCAGTTTTTACCTGATGCAAAGTTATTCGCCGCGCAAAGGACTCTTTTCGCGCAACAATTCTGCGGATTCCATCAATGTGTCGCGATTCACCATCGCACACACCCTCAAATACGAATGGGTGAAACGGGACTTTTCGGACACTGCCACTTATTTCCCTGCTCACAAACCCAATATGGGAACCAATAACACGCACGATTCCCTGTATTTCAGAAGATTTGAAAATCATCTTGAACTGATGATAAAGGAACAGGCACGAAATAAACTGACTGCCGGTTTCAGCGCGGGAATAATGGCTGAAATGGACAGATACAATATCAACAAGCAGCCGGACACAACCCTCATATTGAGGACAGACAAGGGCAATGGTTGGGGTAGCGATACCCGGGATGTGGTGTGGACAGACACCGAAATCAACTACCGGCGCACCGAAACGCCTTTCAATGCGGCAGTGACAGGCAGATTTTTCAATCACACGGGCAAATATCTGAACTGGGATTTCAACGGACGGTTCTATTTTGCCGGTACAAAAGTGACCGATGCCAGTATCAACGGCACAGTACAACTTCATTACTACACCACGAAGGGCAAAAGCACTTTGCTGCTGGGTGGTAACATTGATAATGCCAAACCCTCGTATTTCCTGAAAGAATATTATTCCAACTGGCTGCAATGGAAAAATACATTCAATGCCTCGCAGGAAATCAGGCTGCGCGGCGAATTTCTGATGCCGCATCACCGGCTCAAGGCTGGGGTGTATCTTTCAAACCTGACCAATTACATCTATTTCAACGACCAGGCGGTGCCCCAGCAGGCAGAAAACCTGCTCTCGGTGGTCACAGGCTTCCTCGAAAAAGACTTTCAATGGTGGAAACTCCATTTCCTGTTTCGCCTGTATGGACAGTACAGTGGCGACCGAGATATTATCCCGCTGCCTGTTTTTGCCGGTTCCCAGTCCACCTATTTTGAAAGCTGGCTGGTGCGCGACGTCATGAATATGCAGTTGGGTTGGGATGTGGCATACAATACCCCGTATCATGCGTATGCATACATGCCGTCTTCGGGAATGTTTTATCTCCAAAAAGATAAAGAAGTGGGCAGTTATCCCTTTGTGGATGTCTTTCTGAACTTCCAAATCAAAAAAGCACGTTTCTTTGTCAAAACAGAAGGACTGTACTCCCTTTTCAGCGGCGAAGGCAAAATATTAAACAAAGATTATTTTATGGTTTACCGATATCCCCTGAATACTTTCAGGGTGAAATTCGGCGTTTCGTGGGCTTTTTACGATTAGCCCCTATTGTTTCACTTATTTAAAATTCATGTATTGTAAAAGTCAAAAAGAAAAAAGAAAGAACGTTAAAAAAAGGATTTGCCTGCTGATGCCGGCAATGTTTTTCTGGTTAGGGTGCAGCGAATGTACCCATCAACACTGGGAAATTACACAGGAAACACTGGAGGAGGGAATGAAAACCCCCACCCTCCCAAAGGAAGAGGCGATGATGGAAACAGCATCCGTCGAAAACTCCGATACGATGATAATCTCTCCTTACGACGATTTATTCAGGAAATACAGTTCGGAAATCAATTGGGACTGGCGATTGCTGGCTTCGCTGGTGTATCAGGAGTCGAACTTTAAGGAAAACAGCCGTTCCCGTTCGGGGGCGTATGGTTTGATGCAAATGATGCCGGCAACCATGAAGAACTACGGCGTGGATACAACCGCTACGCCTGAGAAGCACATTGCCGCAGGTGTGAAATACATCAAATATCTGGATGAAATCATGTCCCGTTATGTGCCCGACGAGAACGAGCGGGTGAAATTCGTACTGGCGTCATACAATATCGGACCCGGGCACGTGCTGGACGCATACAGAATTGCGAGAAAAGTAGGTAAACAATCGGGGGTTTGGGAAAACAACGTCGATTCCTGCCTGCTGCGCAAACGAGAGCCGCAATATTACCAACTTCCGGAAGTTCGTCACGGCAAATGCCACGGGCAGGAAACCTTTGCCTTTGTAACAAAGGTGATGAAGCGCTATGGCGATTACAAAAGCAAAATTTAATCCGCAACAACGGAGCATGCCGGCTCCTGCTGGCTCAGGCAATGGAAACTGCCAAGCCCGCACACAATGTCGGCAGAGTCAATGGCTGCCATGCGCCTGTGCGGGATACAGTCCGCGAGAATTTGCAGCGCTTTCTCGTCCTGCGGGCAGCGAAACACGGGCACTGCCACCGACCGGTTGGTGAAATAGAAATTGGCATACGAAGCCGGCAGCCGTTGTCCCCGATATATGACCGGTTTGGGCATAGGCAATTCGATAATGTTGAGTTGGCGCCCGTTGGCGAGGCGCATCTTCTTCAGCAGTTGCAAATTGCGTTGCAGGGGAAGGTAATTCACATCATTGCGGTTGCTTTCCACAGCAGTGACAACGGTGTCGGGCGCTATAAAGCGCGTCATATCGTCCACGTGCCCGTCGGTGTCGTCACCGGCAATGCCGTCTTCCAGCCACAGCACCTGCGACACGCCGTAATACCTGCAAAGATACTGTTCAATCTGGTGTCCGGTCAGGTGGGGATTGCGATTGGGATTCAGCAGACAGGCTTTGGTAGTCAGCAGGCTGCCTGCGCCGTTCAGTTCAACCGAGCCGCCTTCCATGACAATGCCTGCGCGATAAACCGGCAGTCCCAAATCCGCAGCTACAGCGCTTGCAATGAGATTGTCCCTGTCGCAAGGATATTTCCCGCCCCAGGCGTTAAACTCCCAGTCCACCACCGCCTTTTGCCCCGTCCGGCTGTTCACCACAAAGGCGGGACCGTGGTCGCGACACCACACATCGTTGCTTTCGCGCACAAACAGTTCAACGCTGCCGGTATTCACGCCCGCTTGGAGCAATTGCCGTTCCAGCCGCCCTCTGAAAGCGGCAGGCACATTGATCCGCACCTTCTCGCTTTCGCTGATGACGGCAATGAACCGCAGGTATGCAGGATACACCGCATCTATTTTCCCCGGAAAGGAATCGTCGCGATGCGGATAAGTGAGCCATGTCGCTTCGTGCGGCATCCACTCGGCAGGGAAACTGTAATCCTCCAGCCCTTCTCCCAGCCCCCCGCAAGGGAGGGGAATGTTTTTCGTTTTCAATGATGAATGTTTTCAATGACGAATTAAAAATGACGAATGACGGCGGTTTTTTTTCGCTTGTCGCTTGTCGCGGTTTTTTTCGCTTGTCGCTTTACAAGGGGATGAATCCCCTTGCTAATTGTCAACTGTCAATTGTCAACTGTCAATTGTCAATTGCTACGGCACGATTGCCATTGCGATGTCGCTCCATGGTCCCTTTTCGCCGCGGTTGTTTTCCCAGCGGAGGCAGAGGTAGATGGATTTGCCGCGTTCAGGTTCGCCAAATTCGAGGGTGAGGGGCGAGTTGGTGTCAAACGAGGAGTGGATGAGTTCGTCCATCGTGGCGGGCTGCGCCGGGAGGATAGCCCATTTCACTTCGCAGCCGTGCACGCCTGCCGGTTTTGCTTTGGTTTTGCTGCCCTGCGCCTGAAAATGGACGGTGAGGCGGCGGATGACGCTCGTGTCCACACGGAACTCCGGTGCCGTTGCCGGCACGGGCGCGGGGGTGTGCGTGGTTTTGTGCACGGGCAGCGCCATGTTGTCGCGGTCGGCGTCGGTCACTGCCGGGTTGTAGGTGATGTACGATTTCACCACGCGGCGAATTTCGGCTTCAAAAGCCTTTCGCAACTCGTTCTTGATGCTCACCGTTGCCTTGGTGCGCGTTTCGGGATTTTCGGCGTTTGCCAGCGCCGCTTTCCACGGGTCGAGCATTGCCTGCACTGCTGTGAACGCGCCGGTGGGCACGCCCCAGTCTGCACTGTGAAAACCAATGTAACGCAGGAGGTTGATT
>JAITTD010000032.1 GCA_031287245.1 Bacteroidales bacterium | reverse complement strand
TTTGTTTTTCTGACGGGTGTATCTAAATTTGCAGGGCTATCCATCTTTTCGGGGCTGAATAATCTTCGCGATATAACCTTGCTCAAAGAATATGCTACCATTTGCGGCTACACACAAGCCGAATTGGAACATTATTTTTCGGAATATCTGCCCGCATTAGCCGAATGTGTAGGTATGTCCAATTCAGAGACATTGGAAGGGGTACGGCGTTGGTACGATGGCTATTCGTGGGATGGCAAAACCGCCATCTATAACCCGTTTTCTACTTTGCTGATATTTGCTAATAAGGAATTTAGCAACTATTGGTTCAGCACAGGCACGCCTACATTTTTGATAAAATTGCTGATGCAGCGCGACCAATTGGATCCGATATTAGAGCCGATTGTTGCAGAGGCAAGGGATTTTAACAGTTTCAACCCGCAGGAAATCAGCGAAATACCGCTACTTTTTCAAACCGGTTATTTGACCATTAAGCACAAAGAGTTGATAGAGGGTGTCCCGCAATATACGCTTGAGATGCCCAATCGGGAAGTGAGAGAATCGCTGCTGGAACACCTGCTAAGCGCCTACAGCCACCACTCGGTGGGAGGAATACTGATACAGCGTATGCAAAAGCAACTTTTGGCGTGTGATGCCGGCAGTTTGGAAAAAAGTTTACGCGAAATGTTGGCACATATTCCTTATCAGTTGCGTATTGGCAAAGAGGCATACTACCATTCGCTGCTACTGTTGTGGCTCAAGTTGCTCGGCTTTGATGTGGCAGGCGAGGTTGTCACCAACAAAGGGCGAATTGATGCGGTGTGGAAAGCCAAGGAGCATACGGTGATTGCAGAAGTGAAATTTCAGGTTCAGGAAGAAAACATAAGTGTTTTGTTGGACAAAGCCATCCGGCAAATAAAAGAAAAACATTATGCCGAACGCTTTGATGACGGGCAAAAAGTGTTGCTTTTGGCAGTCGCTTTTGCAGGGAAAGAAATAGGGTGCAGAATAGAAAAAATGGAATAGAATGTTTACAGAAAAAATATTTTGAATTAATGTACAACAAAGCGATTAAAAAATAATGAAAACAGCACTAATTACCGGTATTACAGGGCAAGACGGAGCCTATCTGTCTGAGTATTTGATTAAAAAAGGATATATCGTTCATGGAATCAAACGGCGTTCGTCATTGTTCAACACCGAAAGGATTGACCACCTGTATCAGGATCCGCACATCGAAAACCGAAATTTCGTATTGCACTACGGCGACCTGACGGACAGCATGAACTTGACGCGCATCATCGGCGACGTGCGCCCGGACGAGATTTACAACCTTGCCGCCATGAGTCACGTAAAGGTCAGTTTCGACACACCCGAATATACCGCCAACGCCGATGGAATAGGCACATTGCGACTATTGGAAGCCGTTCGCCTGCTGAATTTGAAAGAGAAAACACGTGTTTATCAGGCATCCACGTCCGAATTGTACGGATTGGTGCAAGAAATTCCTCAAAGGGAAACAACGCCGTTCTACCCGCGCAGTCCCTATGCGGTTGCCAAACTGTATGCCTACTGGATTACGGTGAATTACCGCGAGGCATACGGCATACATGCCAGCAACGGCATTCTGTTCAACCACGAATCGCCGCTCAGGGGCGAAACCTTCGTCACGCGGAAAATCACCAGAGCGGTGTCCCGCATTGTGCTGGGTTTGCAGGCTCAGGTATTTTTGGGTAACCTGTCCAGCAAGCGCGACTGGGGACACGCCAAGGATTACATCAAAGCCATGTACCTGATTCTTCAACAGGATGCGCCGGACGATTATGTCATCTCCACCGGCGTGACCACTACCATCCGCGATTTTATCATTCTGTCCTTCGGGAAAGTAGGTGTAGGCGTGGAATTTAAAGGCGCAGGCGTGGATGAAAAGGGCTATATCACCGGCGTGGACGATGCCGTTTTCAACCGTACCGTGGGCGCAGAATATTTGGAGATTTTCCGCAAACGGACGGGCGAACCGGTAGTGGGTGTGGATCCCGCCTATTTCCGCCCCACCGAAGTGGAATTATTGGTGGGCGACAGCACAAAAGCGCGGACAAAACTCGGCTGGACACCGCAATACGACTTGTCAACATTGTGCGATGACATGATGACCAACGACTTGAACCTGATGAAAAAGGAAAATTACCTGAAAGACGGCGGATACCGGATTTTGAATTATTTTGAATAAACGTATGGATAAGAGCGCAAAAATATTTGTTGCGGGACATAAAGGATTAGTCGGTTCTGCCATTTTAGCGAATTTGCAACAAAAAGGCTACACTCATTTCATATTGCGAAGCCATGCGGAACTCAATCTGATTGACCAACAAGCGGTTGCCGATTTTTTCGCCAAAGAAAAACCGGAATATGTCATTCTCGCGGCAGCCAAAGTGGGCGGTATTGTCGCCAACAACAAGTACAGAGCCGATTTTATTTACGAAAATCTGACGATTCAGAACAATGTAATTCATCAATCGTATCTGAACGGCGTGAAAAAGTTGGTTTTTTTGGGCAGTACCTGCATCTACCCTAAGGAGGCGCAGCAGCCGATGAATGAAGATGCGCTGCTGACGGCACCATTGGAATATACCAACGAGCCTTATGCCATCGCCAAGATTGCCGGCATCAAGATGTGCGAGAGTTACAACCTGCAATACGGCACAAATTTCATCGCAGTGATGCCCACAAACCTGTATGGTCCGAACGACAATTTCAATCTGGAAACCTCGCACGTGTTGCCCGCCATGCTTCGGAAAATCCATCTGGGCAAATGTTTGGAAAATGATGACCGGCAGGCAATCAGCCGTGACCTTGACCAACGCCCCATCGAAGGAGTTACCGGGAATGCTTCGCAAGACACCATTCTGAAAATTTTGGCAAAATATGGTGTTCAACGTAAGGCAAATGGCGCTGTGCAGGTAGAGATATGGGGCTCGGGCACACCATTGCGCGAGTTCTTGTGGAGTGAAGAAATGGCGGACGCTACTGTTTTCGTCATGGAACACATCAACTTTGCCGATATTGCTGCCAGTCTGGGCAAAGAAATCCGCAACACCCACATCAACGTAGGGACGGGCGTTGATATTTCCATCCGCGACATCGCTTATCTGATAAAGGAAAAGACCGGTTTTGCAGGCGAATTGTGGTTTAATGCCGAAAAACCTGACGGCACCATGAAAAAACTGACGGACGTCACGAAACTGCATGAATTAGGCTGGAAACACCGAATAGGGATTGATGAGGGGATAGAAAAGTTATATGCGTGGTATCGAAGCGCTGTTGAGTTTAATTATGTTTGAACAACATTATGTTTGAATAACATAATCGCGAAAGCAACAATATGTTAAAATTTGTAGATAGAAAAGCAGAACAAAGCCGTCTGCAAAAGGCATTAAATCGCGAAATTGCTGTTTTTGCAGTGGTTTATGGCAGGCGGCGTTGCGGAAAATCGCGTTTGTTAAAACAGGTTCTTCACAACAATGATATATATTTTATGGCTGACCAGTCGGAAGCAGTACAGCAACGCGCGTTGCTGGCAGGTGTTATCGGCAATTCGATTGATGGTTTTGGCAATGTAATTTATCCGGATTGGAGTTCGTTTTTTGAAAATTTGAATGCCCGCTTGACAACTAAAATCACGCTTTGCATTGACGAATTTCCGTATTTGGTTAAAAATTCTCCTGAAATTCCGGCACTGTTGCAAAAACTGATGGAAAACAAAGATGCGCTGAAATTTAATCTTGTTATTTGCGGTTCTTCACAACAGTTAATGCATGGTTTGGTGTTCGACTCTGCCGCTCCGCTTTTCGGCAGGGCTGATGAGATTATGAAAATCAACCCGATGCAAGTTGCTTATATTCAGGAAGTTTTGAATTGTTCTGCAAACGAAGCAATCGAAGAATACAGCGTTTGGGGTGGAATTCCCCGTTATTGGGAACTTCGCCTGACAGAGAAAACGCTGTTTGAAGCTCTTGAATACCACTTACTTACTTCGCAGGGCATACTTTACGATGAACCAATGCGTTTGTTTTTAGACGATATGCGCGATACGGTTCATTCGTTTACCATTCTTTCGCTTGTGGCGGCTGGCTGCAACCGCCTTTCGGAAATAGCGGCTCGTCTCGAAAAGCCTGCTACACATTTATCCGCACCATTGGAGAAACTGTTGATGCTGGGGTATATACGCCGCGAAATTCCTTTTGGCGAAAATCCCAAAAACAGTAAAAAAAGTTTATACAAAATCGCCGACCCATTCCTGCATTTTTATTTCAAATATGTCGTTCCCAACCGTTCTCTTATCGAAACGGCACAAAGTCAAGTGGTGTCGAGCAAAATAGCAAGCCGTTTCAACGAATATGTTGCTGAAATGTGGGAAAATCTTTGCCGTTCGGCAGTTCCATATCTGAAAATCAACGGAATACAGTTTAATACAGCAAGCCGCTGGTGGGGAAATCCAAAGAAAGGCGTGGAAATTGAAATTGATGTGCTGGCTTTGTCTGCCGACGAAAAATATTTGCTTGTGGGAGAATGTAAATGGAACGAAAAGCAGTATGATAATCATAAACTTACAAAAGAATTGGAAGAAAAAGCAGCCTTATTGCCGTTTGCTGAAAAGAAAACAATCATACCGGCATTATTTATGAAAAATAGCATAAAAACGAATACCGAAAATGTGTATTTAGCAGAAGATATTTTATTTAGTTTTAAGCAGTAAAAAACAAACAGAAAATTCAGTGATGTAGATGGCAAGGTCATCACTTTGCTTAGCTGAATAACGAGTTCAAAGGTTTGATAAATAAAAAGACTTTTAGGCAAATAATATGAAAAATTTACCCATAGGAATACAATCGTTTGAGAAATTGCGAGAAGGCGATTACCTCTATGTAGATAAGACGGAAACAATACATCATCTTATCACATCTGGACAAGTGTTTTTTCTGTCCCGCCCGCGGCGTTTTGGCAAATCGCTGTTAGTGAGTACGCTGGAGGCAATTTTCAGAGGGCAAAAAGAGTTGTTTGGGGGGCTTTGGATGGAAGATAAAGTTGATTGGACGCAATTAAATCACCCTGTGATACGGATTGATTTTGGGGGAATAAACAACAAGACCGCAGCGGATTTGCAGAAAGATT
>JAITTD010000012.1 GCA_031287245.1 Bacteroidales bacterium | reverse complement strand
GGCAGTCCGCCTTGCGCCGTGGTTTTTTTGCCTTGCGAATCTCGTTTTTGTTGGCGTTCAATGGTTTCGCGTTCTGTTTTTTTGGCTTTTCGCAGGGATTTTTGCGTTTCTTCCAAATCCTTTACGAACGCTTCATTTTCAAGCGTTTTCTGCTCTTCGTAAAAATCGTAATTGCCGCCGTAAATTTTAATTCCGCGACTGCTTAATTCGCACATCAGGTCAAGCCGGTTGAGCAAAGCGCGGTCGTGGCTGACCACCACGACGGTGCAGAGCGTTTCGGCGATAAACTGCTCAAGTCGTTGTCTGGCAGACAAATCCAAATGGTTGGTCGGCTCGTCTAAAAGCACGATTTCGGGATGGTGGATTTTTATTCCCGCGAGAAAAACTTTGGTCATTTGCCCGCCGCTCAAAGTTTTCATTTTCGCATTTAAATCCAAACATCCTAAATTCCAATAAGATAACGCCTCGCGACAACGTTCCTCAATCGTCCAGTCGTCGTTCAAAGCCGACAAATTTTCATCGGTAACATTTCCGGACAGGATTTCGGACAAAGCGTTCAGTTTTTCGTTAATTCCGATGGCTTGCGCGACGGTCAAACCATTGAATTGCCCCACAATTTGAGGCACATAATAGGGTTGGGATGAAACAGTTATCGAACCGCCGGAACAAGGCAGTTGTCCCGCGATAATCCTCAGCAGCGTAGATTTACCCACGCCATTATTGCCGATAATCGCGATTTTATCTTTTGGATTAACGGACAAATTGATGTCGTCAAACAACAATTCCTTGTTGGGATGTATATATCTGATATTCTGTAAAATAAACATTTCTTTCTTTAAAATAAAAAATAACAAAAAAGTGCAGGTAAAGCCTGCCATGACGAGAGTTCAATATTTTGAAAGAAATTATATTTTACATTTTATTGTATTGAATGAGGCTGCAAAATTAGATGAAAATTTCGATATTTCCAAGCGCGATTACATTTGAAGAATTTTATCCAAGCGTTTGTTCAAGTCAATCAATTCTTCCTGCGTTTGGGAATTGCCCTGTTCAGTGGTAAACCATTCTCCGCTATAACTCTTACGGGCTTCTTTCATAACTTTTTCCCAATTAACATCGCCTTCGGTAAGTTTTACATCAAATCCGGCCCAACGTCCTTCCCTATCCGCTTTCTGTTTGCTAAATTCTTTGATGTGAATTCTGACTGTCCGTGCTCCCAATATCCGAATCCATTGTTCTGGCCATCCAAATGCCAATATATTGCCGCAATCGAAGTAAAATCCTGCATATTTGCTTTTGAACTGGTCAATATACCGGCAGGCATCCAAAGGAGTCAGCAAAAAGTTGTTCCAGACGTTTTCAATACAGATTTTTATTTTCAGTTTTTCTGCTGTTGGAAGCAGTTTTCGGATACTTTCGGATGAGCGTTCCCAACATTCATCGTAAGCCACCGTATCGCTTACACTTCCCGGAACCACTAATATGGCATCCGTTCCGTACGCTTTGGCGTCTTCCATCGCTACAATCACGCCCTCAATGCCTTCCTGACGGATGGTTGCATCGGGGTGTGAAAGTTGTTTGTCCCAGTGTGTTGAACAGCAGACGTCTGAAGCGACCAATCCGGTGCTTTTCAAGGCATCAAGTACTTCTTTCCTGTCCAAATGGCTGTTGGGCTGAATGCCGGCATAGCCTGCCATTTTAATGGCTTTGCACTTGTCCAATACCGAACCCTTCAAACCGACAGTCCCCCACATAATGGACTTTTTGAACGTCGGAATGGATTTTGACATGGAAAAAGCCTCCGCAACAGCACGGCTGTCTATTGGCAGGGCAAGAGCGCCGGAAGCCAACAAGGTATTTCGAATAAAATTACGTCGTTGCATATTTTATGGAATAAGGGTTATTATTCAGTATGATTTGCCCGCTACCGGAATGACCTCTTTTATGTCTGGAACAGGACCGAATTGAAAGCTGTCGGGACCTAATTTCATGGTGGAAGCCATTACTTCATCCCAGGTAACGAACTTGCCGGTATAAGCCGATTCGCGCCCCATGATAGCCATGAGCGTTGACTGCACCTGCTGTTCCACGTCATTGATGGGTTGATTGGTACGGATAGCGGTAATCAACCGGATAAGTTCCTGAACATAAGGATCGGGCACCGTCATAGACTGGTCGGTGTCTTCCGGTTTTGGATACGGATACTGCCAGGCAATGCTTCCGTCCGGATGGTAGATGGCATTGTTGCAATTCGTATAGCCTTTTGTGCCATATACCATGATGATGTTCTGATTGTCGCAACCAGCCATTTGTCGCGAGGTACAATGCGTTCTGAGTCCGTTTTCATAAAGATATTCGACGCTGAAATGGTCATACATATCTCCCGTAACGCGGCGTTGTCGTCCGCCTGTCGCTTCTGCCCTGACAGGATGTTTGTCGCCCATGAACCACGACATCTGGTCTATTTCGTGTATAAATTGCTCAACAATAAGATCTCCGGACGTCCAGCAAAAATTCACCCAGTTGCGCAACATATATTCCATATCACTCCATTCGGGGCGACGCTGTATGTACCACAACGCCCCACCCATGCGGGATACATGCGCCGATACGATGTCGCCGATAGCTCCGCCTGCTACGCGGCGGAAAGTTTCTATACAGTCTTTTTGGGAACGCCGGATGGTGCCGCTGATAACTGAAAGCCCCTGTTGGGCTGCCTTTTTCCCTGACACCAAAATACGTCTGGCGCCGGAAGGATCGACTGCACAAGGTTTTTCAATGAAACAATGCTTGTTTTGCTCAATGGCATATTCAAAATGTATCGGACGAAAAACAGGAGGCGTACACAACAATACAACATCGACACCCGAATCAATGACTTTTTGATAGGCGTCGAAACCCAAAAAACAATTGTCGTCCGTTATTTCCTGTCCTTTTCCTTTCAAGGTTTCGCGACAGGCATCCAATTTGTCTTTGAACACATCGCCCAATGCGGTGATTTGAAGATTTGCACCCGCATCCAAAAAATTGCAGGCAGCGCCCGTGCCGCGACCGCCGCAACCTACTAATCCCGCTTTGAGGGGTTTACCGTCGGGAGCAGTTCCCAAGATTTCAGGAACAACCACCTCTTTCAGCCTGGTTTCCGAAGATCCGGAACAACCGGTTAAAAACGCAGGTACGGAAACCGTACCGATGACACCTAAAGCCGAATTTTTGAAAAAATCCCGCCGTGTACGTGTTGATTGCTTTGTATTAAAATCCATAAAATTCTATTTTTATATCTGACAACAAAGTTATTCAAAACACAAAAGTAATCAATAAAATTATCAAATCCCAAAAAAGGCTAATTTTTTATCTGCGGTATCCGTAAAAAACTTGCTGGTCATCAAAATTTGCATTATTTTTGCAGTCTTATTTGTAACATCAAAAACTAAAAGCACAATGGCAACAACAGTAAAAACTAAGAAAACAGCAAAACCGACAGATAAAAGGGATGCCAACGGAAGGTTTACAGCAGTCAAGAAAAAAACGGCAGGCGTAGCCGGAACGGATGACCGGTATATGTTATGGAAGGATATACAAAAGTTATATCCTGATTATTTTGTATTGCTCGAAAATCCGGTATTCCGTAACGATGACCCGATGGAGATTGAAAAGGGTATTTTTCTATACAAAAGTAAAAACAGAAGGAATATTTCAAAAGAAATCCAAAAGTACAAAAAACTGAGGTTTTTGGTTGAATATACGGGTGGAAAACTGGACGAAATACGAAAGAAAAGAATAATGATACTATGAAATACAGAGTTCATTACAAAGATAATACATTATTCACGTGGCTTGACCTGAGAAGGAAAGAGTATAGCGCTTCTTTCAAGTTTATAATTGATACAGGTTCTCAATGTACGGCGATTAGTGAAAATACTGCCTATGATTTAGGGTTTGATGTATCAATGATAAAAAAAACAGACACCATAATTACCGCGAACTCAGAAATAAAACGCGTTGGGAAAGTGATATTACCTCTATTTGAAGTCTTTGGAAGAAAAGAAAAACAATTTGGAGTGTATGTTGCCACCTTACCAGATTTTTCAGGTCTGATTGGCAACGACTTTCTTGAAAAATTTAAACGGTTCAGGATTTATTACGACACGCAGGAAATTGAAGTAGCATAGCCCTGTTCCATCATTACACCGCAAAAAATCAAAAAAGTCTGTCCGCTTTCCGAACAGCCTTTTGATGAATATTAAATCCGTTGACTATTTAGCCCAGAATAACTTCGTGTAGAAATCGTCAGCATTGATACCGGGGCGATTCACTTCTGCAAAATTCTTGTTGAAATCACGTTCGCCGGAAGGATATCTCAAACGAACGCATACATTCGGAACAATAGCGTCGGAAACTGTCGGAAAATTTAACCCCGAAGGATAGCCTGTACGACGAAGGTCATTCCATGCTTCACGCACATTCAGAATGTTGAAAGCAATGTATTTCTGCGTGATAATCTTATCTAATTCGTCAACGTAAGAATGTTGCCCGTTAACAGGCGTGTTCCAACGGTCTTCTGCAAACTGTTCAATCCATGCATCGTTCGGTTCGGCAGGATTGATTACCCAACCTTCATATCCTCTACCATCTGTTCCTTTGTCAATATCCGATTTTGATTTATTTGCCTGATACTTGAAAAATAATTTGATAGATTGCTTAATGCCTTCTTTGAAAGCATCTTTGGCAGTACCACCGGTAGCCCAGCCTCGC
>JAITTD010000008.1 GCA_031287245.1 Bacteroidales bacterium | reverse complement strand
GACGCCTGCAATGGAAGGGGCGGTCTCTGTTGTATAACTGAGCGCTGTCAATACGCCCATGCTATGTCCATCCCACACCAATTGGGCGGCGGGATGCTCGTCATGTATTTTCTGTATTACCGCTTTCAGGTCACTTTTCAGATCAATCAGTGTGGCGTGTCCGCGTTTGCCGGTAGATAGTCCGTGACCTCTCAGGTCGGCTATCACTGCGCCAATGGATTGGGCAACGAGCGCTTCTGCCCAGTGCTCATAACATCCGCCGTGTTCGCCTATTCCATGTTCTATGATCACGATAACATCCGCGCCGCCGTCGGGCAGCCATTGCTGCATCCTCAATCTAACGGATGGGGCGGGTTGCAGATATTGCGCTTTATACATTGGACAATTTTAACAATCTTTGCAAAGTAAGCATTTTCTTTTGAGAAAATAAAATGCATTCGTTTTAACATTTTTTAATATTTTGGCATACTTTTTGATAATATCTTATTAAAGATGGATAGTTACCATCTGTGAACCCTGTGGCGCCGATGTTTTACCGCATGACTGTTGAAGATGAACCGTCATGGATATGTGGAATTTTTTCCTTGATGATTGTGTACAATCAAATTCTTAAAACTTATTTTTATGAAACCCAAGAAAAGTATCCAAGCAAACCTTGAAACGAAACGTAGTTTGTTTTTTCAGACAGGTCTGTTGCTGGCATTAGTCATCACTTTTGCAGCATTTGAATGGCGGGTTGCCTCGCAAACTGCCGAAGTCGTATGGACCACCACCTCCAGTCCGGGTGAGGAGATAGACATGATGCCTGTTACTCGCACCTCAATTCCGCCACCACCACCAGCGCCTCACGTGGCTGATATTCTGGAAATTGTGGACAACCATTTGCCCGAAGTGGGTGATGTGTTTATTCCTGTGCCCGAAGTTGATCCGGTTGTTTCATGCGTAACCTTCACTGCAGTACCTCAGATAAAGGATGAGGATGATGATGAGGAGGTCATATTTTTTAGACTTGAAGAACAGCCAACGTTTGACGGTCTAATAGCCGATGTAGGATTTACAAAATTTGTTGGCGCTGAAACCGAATATCCGCAGATAGCCATCACCAACCACATCACCGGAAAAATCATTGTGGGATTTGTCATCGAAAGAGACGGTTCGGTTTCCAATGTGAAGATACTCCGAGGTGGCGATCCCTCGTTGGAAGCAGAGGCTATACGGGTTATTCAGAAATCATCCAATCACTGGACGCCCGGAAAACAGCGTGGAAAAGCGGTGAGGGTAAAATATACCTTTCCTGTACATTTCCGTTTGAATTAGCCGAAAAGCGTTCCATTTGTCAAAAGTTGAACAGATAAACGCAGATTACTAAAATTTAGTAATCTGCGTTATCTGTGCTTTTTATTCATTGAAGCGAAGTTTCAACTGCACTCCGTCCGGTTTTTTAGCGTCGCCGAAAACCGTTTTGCCGCCGTATTGGTGAGATGTGTTGCGTTCGTGTTGCGTCCACTGGTCGAAATAATTGTTGGCAGGGGTGTAACTTTTTTCCATCTCTTGGGCAATGCAGGACAGATTTTTCAAGGCATCCGATTTATCCTTGTCGCCCAGGCGGGATTGGTGAATGGCTTTGTCGAATATTTCAATCGTTTCGTCATATATTTTGGTGGGCACGGGGAAGGGATGCCCATCTTTACCGCCGTGGGCAAAGGAAAACCTTGCAGGATCTGAAAAACGCGAGGGTGTACCGTGAATCACCTCGCTGACCAAGGTGAGCGATTGCAGGGTGCGCGGACCTACGCCTTCCAGCAGCAGCAGCGATTCCATATCTGCAATATCCGTTTCGTGTGCCAGCATCAATGCCGCGCCCAAGCGTTTCAGGTTGACGTCGGCAGCGGTCACTTCGTGATGTCGGGGCAGGATAGCGGATATTTCACGCATCAATTGGGCAGGTCGTTCTTTGGTCAATTCGATGATGCTGCTTTTTGTGGGCGCTGCAGCCTTGTCTGTCAGGTTGAGAATCAGCCCCTGGTTGACGCCACAGACGAATGTATGTGGCTCTTCCGTAAAGGATTGCAAGTGTGCCGACAGCCAGTGATAACGTCGCGCCAATTTTTCGTTGGGATTCATACCTTGCTGAATCACAGCCCATTCTCCTTCTTTGCTCACTACAAAAGAGTGCAGGTACAGTTGAAAACCGTCCTGTACTGCCGTATTGTCCACCTTGGCGGAAAGACGGCTGTTGCGTACCAATTCCGTGCCGTTCAGTCCTGTTTTTTCGGCTACTTTCAGCAGTTCTGCCGGCGTTTGCCGCGACGATTTGCCTCGTCCGCCGCAAACGTAAATGCCCAGTTCCGCAGAACGTTTATTGACGGCTTTTTTCAGCGCATTCATCACCGAAGTTGTGATACCCGACGAATGCCAGTCCATTCCCAGCACACAGCCCAAGGACTGAAACCAGAAAGGATCGCTCAACCTTTGCAACAACGCCGAGCGACCATATTCTATGATGATGGCTTCCACGATGGCTCCTCCGAGCAGGCTCATCCGTTCAGCCAGCCAATGCGGAACGGTTCCGTAGTGAAGCGGTAAATCAGCGGTTCCCCGTTTCATACCTGCTTCATCCTAACGATTTCAGGATGTTCAGGAGAACAGTCTGCGCCGATACTACGCGGTTGGCAGCTTCTTCAATAACGATGGAGTCGGGACTGTCTATCACTTCATCGGACACCACCAAATTGCGGCGCACCGGCAGGCAGTGCATGAATTTGGCATGATTGGTGAGCGCCATATTCTTGGCATTACACGTCCAAGCCAAGTCGTTGTTCAGAATTTTGCCATACTGTGAGTAGGACGACCAGTTTTTGGCATACACGAAATCGGCGTTTTTGTAGGCTTTTTCGCGGTCGTATTCAATCGTGGCGCCTTTGGTGAACGAGGCGTCCAATTCATATCCTTCAGGATGCGTCACCACCACTTCGTATCCGGCGGCCACCGCCCATTCGGCAAACGAATTGGGCACAGACTGCGGCAGAGCGCGGCAATGAGGCGCCCATGCCAGTATCACTTTGGGACGTTCTGTGGGTTTGTACTGTTCAATGGTGATGATGTCGGCAAAGGATTGTAAGGGATGGCGCGTTGCCGACTCCATGCTCACGATGGGAACGCCTGCATACTGGATGAACTGATTGATGACACCTTCGGAATAGTCTGCTGCACGGTCTTTCAGCGATGGAAATGAGCGCACGCCGATAATGTCGCAGTAACGACCTATCACAGCGGCTGCTTCCTTGATGTGTTCGGCTTTGTCGCCGTTCATCACCACACCAAATTCGGTTTCAATCTTCCAACTGTCCTCGTTCACGTTGAGCACCATCGTGTTCATTCCCAGATTTTGAGCCGCTTTTTGCGTACTCAGCCTTGTGCGCAGGCTCGAATTGAAAAACAGCAAGCCCATCGTTTTATGCTTGCCTGTCGTTTCGTATTTGTAAGGATTGTTCTTGATTTCAGCAGCCTCCTGCAAAATCTTTTTTAAATCCGTCACATCATGTACAGAAGTAAAATGCCTCATTTTATTTTGAATTTACATTGTTTAGATAAAGAATTTGACACAAAGTATGACGAACGTCCATAGCAACGTTGCGCCAATGACGCCTCTCGTAGCCTTCCAAAATTCCTTATTCAGGACAAGGTAGAACACCAATAAATTGGGGAAAACGCACAAACTGAGCATCTTGGACAATGTCTTGTTAAAGTGGGTATAACTCAAAAAATCATTGAAAGTGAGATGCGAGAATTTCACTGCATAAATTCCGGCAAAGACAAGCAGAGGCAGCGCCACTCCCAGCGCCAATCCTATCCATATATTATTCCATCGACGACTCATATACATTATATTAATGACTCATTATTGAATTTCTTTCACGATGTTCATTCCGGTCGATATTGCCTGCTGATTGAGCGGAATCAACTTGTGGTGGCGTTCGGGAAGGGATTTTTTCAGCCCTTCCACCACATTTTCCTCATTCAGGAAGGTGCGAATGTGCAAATATCCGCCCAACACAATCATATTGAAAATGCGCGGATCTGTTTTCGAGGCTTCCAAAGCCGCCTCCACACAAAAAACGCGGATATCCTTTCTTTGGGGATGCCGGATGATACCATTGCTGTCGTACAGCAGCAGTCCGCCCGGCTTCACCATCGGCTCAAACTTGTCCATTGACTGTTGATTGAGGATGATAGCGGTGTCGAAATGGTTGAGCACCGGCGAACTGACAATGGTATCGCTCAGGATAACCGTGACATTGGCTGTTCCGCCGCGCATTTCGGGTCCATACGAGGGCATCCAGCTCACTTCCATGCCTTGCATGATGCCCGAATACGCCAAGATTTTACCCATAGACAGGACACCCTGTCCTCCAAATCCGGCTATAATGATTTCTTCTGTCATGATAATACTCTGTCCCTAACTTTTAACAATCAATTTTCCTTCCGTCTTCAAATCACCCAAGGGATAATGCGGAAACATATTTTCTTCCATCCACTCATTGGCTTGCAAAGGCGTCATCTTCCATCCTGAATGACAGCTTGTTACCACTTCCACTAATGAGGCACCCTTTTTCAGTTTTTGGCTCTCGAAAGCCGTGCGAATAGCCTTTTTGGTACGTCTCACTGCTGTCGAAGTGTGTACCGCTTGTCGCGACACGTAAAAGGAACCGTCAAGGCTTGCCACAATGTCGGTGATGCGCAGAGGGTAGCCCGTGGTGGAAATTTCGCGTCCCTGCGGGGTGGTCGAGGTTTTCATGCCCGGAATGGTTGTTGGCGCCATTTGTCCGCCGGTCATCCCGTAAATGCCGTTGTTGATATAGATGATAGTGATGTTTTCGCCGCGGTTGCACGCGTGTATGGTTTCTCCCGTTCCGATGGCGGCAAGGTCGCCGTCACCCTGATAGGTAAAGATGAATTTGTCGGGCATCACCCTTTTCAGTCCTGTCGCCACGCAGGGGGCGCGACCGTGTGCAGCCTGCACTATGTCTATCTTGTAGAAATCGTACAGCAGCACCGAGCATCCGACAGGCGATATTCCAATGGTTTCGCTCTGGATGCCCATTTCTTCCACTACTTCCATCACTAAGCGCACCACAGTACCGTGTCCGCAACCCGGACAGAAATTATATACGGCATCTGTCAGCAAACTGCTGGGTTGATAAACTAAATTCTTGTCGTTGATGATTTCCATTGATTTATCTTTTCAAAAAATCTCTAAATTCCTCCACTTTATTGGTGTATCCCATCGGATTACCTATAGTTTCGCCGTCAGGTGTGAGAATGGCGTAATACGGGAACGCATTGGTCTGATACCGTGTTATTTCGATGTCGGTATTTTTTTGTCCCAGCGTTTTTTTCACTTTGCCGTCAAAGGCGGAAGTAAAAAATTCGGTTTCCGTCAAGGGCGTATTGTCATCAGTATAGAGGGCAAGAAGTACGAATTTCCCGTTCAACAAGGCGAGCGTTTCGGCGTCGGTCCAGATGTTGGCTTCCATTTCACGGCATTTGGCACAGCCGTGTCCTTTGAAAATCATCAATATCGGCTTGTTTTGTTTTTGAGCACAGGCTATTGCCTCGTCATAGTCGAAATAGCCCCGCAAACCAAGCGGAAAACTCAGTTTATCGCCATATTTGGGAACACCACACAGTGGCGCGGGCGATGTTACGGAAGCGGCAACGCTTTTTTGCGATGTGTGGCTTGATTCAGGAAGCAATGAAGAAACGGCAGGCAGCGGTTCTCCCAATAATCCGGTAAACAGATACAAAGAGAATGTGAAAGCCGCGATAGCAAAAAGCAATCGAACAATTCCAATGTTTTTTACCTCGCTGTCATTGGCGAAACGAATTTTACCTAAGAGATAAATGCCCATCAGAGCGAAAAGCACTATCCAGATGCACAGAAAACCGTTGCGGCTGACGATATTCCAGCCAAAACTCCTGTCTGCCGAAGTGAAGAAATACAAGGCAAAAGCCAGCATGATAAAGGCGAACACCACTTTCACAACGTTCATCCACCCGCCCGACTTAGGCAATGCTTTGAGCAATGAAGGGAAAAACGCCAAAAAAGTAAATGGCAAGGCAAAGCCCAAGCCGAAAGCAGCCATTCCAATAATGGGTTTCACAGCCAAACCCTGCGCAGACGCCACCAGGATAGTGCCAATAAACGGACCTGTACAGGAAAACGAAACCACAACTAAGCCCAATGCCATAAAAAACGCGGAAATGTAACCGCCTTTACTTGCCTTTTGGTCCAATTTGTTGGCTAACGAGCCTGACAGACTAATTTCGAACAATCCGAAAAACCACAGGGCAAAAAAGATGAAAACGGCAGCAAAAATAAGGTTGGTCAGCCAGTGACTGACAAACTGATTGGTGAAATCGGCGCTTTTGGTCAGGGCGGCAATTACACCTGTCAATGTAAATATCAACACAATAGACAATGAAAAAATCGTTGCTTTTGTCCGTCTTTGTTCGTTGCGCATGAAAAAAGAGATGGTGAGCGGGATAACAGGATACACGCATGGCGTGAGCACTCCAAGCAAGCCGGTAGTGAACGCCAACAAGATAAACGCCCAAAGGGAATTTTCTTCATCGGCTTTCGCGGGTGTCACTTTTGCGGCAAATTCCGCCTCCAGGGGGGGCAGGCAACTGCTGTCGTTGCAACACATATATATTACCGAGCCTTTTACGGTAAAGGGTTTATCGGATAATGCCTTGATTTTCTGCCTGAAAACGGCTGTATGCTTGAATTTTCCAACCATCATGTCGAAACTTGCATCGTGCTTGACTTCCGGTTTGGTAAGCTCTTCAATCTCGCCTGATAGCTCGTATTCCGCACTTTTCGCAAATTCAAACGAGGTAGGAATGGGACCTTCGTCAGGTATATGCAAAGCATATATCGACCAGCCTTCTTCAATGTGGGCTGTGAACTGCAAATACTGCTTTTCTACAGTTGTTTCCCAGCGTACAGGGTTGTACACTTGTGCGCACACTGTTGTCAATGCGCAGGTAAAAAACAGGATAAAACTTAATTTCTTCATTGCGGTATTGAGTTATTGTTCAATTTCAACTCCGTCTGAATAAAAATGCGATTCGATAAACGAATAAGTGGGAACCGCCTCTAATTTTATGCTGCAGTGTAACTTGCGCGACCATTTCCAACGCATTGAAAACAAGCCTTTTTTCAAGTATGTTGCCACATAGGGATGCAACTTTATCTCCACTTTTTTCAGATTGTCACGTTCTACAAGGTACGCCAGATTATTAAACAGTTCATCGTCAAAGAGGATGCTTGCCGTGATTTCGCCGCTTCCCTTGCAGGTTGGACATTTTTCCAGAGTATGCACACTGAGTTCGGGGCGTACCCGTTGACGTGTGATTTGCATCAATCCAAACTTGCTGACAGGCAGTATGTTATGTCTTGCGCGGTCCTCCACCATTGCCTCCTTCATTTTCTCATACAGTTTTTGCCGATGTTCGGCGGTGTACATATCAATGAAGTCAATGACGATGATGCCGCCCATATCGCGCAGCCGCAGTTGGTGTGCGATGTTTTGTGCCGCTAACAGATTTACTTCCAACGCATTGGTTTCTTGGTCATTGCCGAGTTTGGAACGGTTGCCGCTGTTCACGTCAATCACGTGCAAGGCTTCGGTATGTTCTATGATCAGGTAAGCGCCGTTGCGGATGGATACTGTCCTGCCAAACAGCGATTTAATCTGTTTGTTGATGCCGAAACGCTCGAAAATAGGCTCTCCGCCCTTGATGTAGCGGACTATTCTTTCACTTTCAGGAGCAATGGCGCCGATATACTCTTTTATATCCTTGTAATAATGCTCGTCATTGACATAGATATTGGAAAAAGAGCCATTGAACAGGTCACGCAGGATGGTCGAAGCGCGGTTCATCTCTCCGATAAAGAGTTTTGGCGGTTTTGGATCTTGCAATTTCTGTCTGAATGCGTCTTCAAATCTTTTCACCAGTTCGCGCAGTTCTTCACCCAGCAGTTCGGACGATTTTCCTTCGGCTACTGTCCTCACGATGACACCATAATGTTTCGGTTTGATACTTTGCATCAGTGCCCGCAAACGTTTTTTTTCTTCCGACGACACTATTTTCTGGGAAACAGACACCTTTTCCGAAAAAGGGATCAGCACCAAATTACGCCCTGCGATGGAAAGTTCCGAGCACAGGCGTGGTCCTTTGGTTGATATTGGTTCTTTGACGATTTGCACCAAAATCGTTTCTCCTACATTGAGCGTATCGGCAATCTGCCCTTTTTTGTCAATGTCTGCTTCAATTTTGAACTTCTGCAAGGAAGCCAAATTTTTGCCTTTGCGCTGTACTGCCGCCGACAAATACTTCTGCAATGTCTGTATTTGCGGGCCTAAATCAAGGTAATGCAGAAACGCATCCTTGTCATACCCGACATCTACAAACGCTGCATTCAAACCGGGCATAATCTTTTTTACTCTGCCCAGATATATATCGCCTACCGAAAATTGTAAATTGCATTTTTCCTTGCTTAATTCAACTAACTGCTTGTCTTTTACATGGGCAATCGTAATTTCGGACGGGGATACATCTATTATTAAATCATTATTCACAACCCGTATCTGTTTTGGGATTTCGTGTAAATCAATAAAATATCCAAATGGAAAGAAACCTAAAACTCTCATATAGAAAGTTTTAGGTTCTTTATATCTGACATAAAAAAAGTAACGGCTTATTTCTTCTTATGCCTGTTCTTCCGCAAGCGTTTTTTACGCTTGTGCGTTGCCATCTTATGTCTTTTTCTTTTCTTACCGCTTGGCATTTTATTTAAATTTTATTAATTTACGAAAATCAGTTCATTCAGTTATTTCACGCTGCTTTTTACTTGACCTGCGAAAGTTTTTGCAGGTTTGAACGCCGGAATGTTATGCGCTGGAATAATGATAGTTGTGTTCTTCGAAATATTACGAGCCGTTTTTTGTGCTCTTTTCTTAACGATGAAACTACCGAATCCTCTCAGGTACACATTTTGGTCTTTGGATAAAGAACCTTTCACGCTTTCCATAAACGCTTCAACCGTTTTCTGAACGGTAAATCTCTCAATTCCAGTACTTTTGGAAATTTCATTTACGATGTCTGCCTTTGTCATGTCTTACTTATTTTTGTTATTATATATTGATAAATATTATTATTTTCAGACTGCAAATATATAGCTTTATTATTGAATATTAAAATAAAAATGATTTTTTTTCGTTTTTTTTATGATTTTTTTAATTTATAATGACATGATAGGGACTCAATTACTTGAATGGTTTGCCCAAAATAAGCGTGATTTGCCTTGGCGATATGAGATAAATCCGTATAAAATATGGGTTTCAGAAATTATTTTGCAACAAACCCGTGTAAAACAAGGGATAGACTATTATGAAAATTTCTTAAAAAAATTTCCTGAAATTTTCTCTTTGGCAGAGGCTTCGATGGACGAAGTTTTGAAAATTTGGCAAGGATTGGGGTATTATTCCCGTGCCAGAAATATGCACGAGGCTGCCCGATATATCGCCAACCATTTAAATGGGGTGTTTCCCGATAATTATCACGACCTGCTAAAAATCAAAGGAATAGGAGATTATACCGCTTCTGCCATCGCCTCTATTGCCTTTGGCGAAGCGGTTCCGGTGATTGATGGCAACGTAAACCGTGTTATTTCGCGCCTGTTTGCCATCCAAAGTCCTGTTGACACCAAGGATGGGAAGCAGCAAATCCGTCAGCACGCAGAAAATCTGATGGAAAAATCGGCGCCTTCGCTGTACAATCAGGCGATTATGGAATTTGGCGCCTTGCATTGCCTTCCTCAGCGCCCTGATTGCGAAAACTGCATGCTCAAAACCATTTGTCTTGCCCATTCCAAAGATATAGTAGCCTTGCTTCCCATTAAATCAAAGGCTGTGAGCATTAAAACACGCTATTTTCATTATTTGGTGCTGAATATGGACAATTCTACCATCATGCAACAGCGTTCAGCCAAGGATATTTGGAAAGGACTGTACGAATTTCCAATGATTGAAACCGATAATGAAGCAGACGTTTCTGTTTTGTGCGCCACCAAACAATGGCAGCGGTGGTTTGGCGACAAGCAGCCGGTCATTCGGAAAATATCGCCCTGCATCACCCATATTTTGACGCATCGGGTGTTGAAAATCCGTTTCTACGAACTGGCAAATGCCAGTCCCGCTTTTGATGGGCAGTTCGCCATGGTGAAGTGGGACGAGGTGCATCGCTACGCCGTTCCCAAGGTGATTGAAAACTATCTGAATGAGCGATGACCGTTTTTTTGCAAAAAAAAACGGTTTGCCATTGGTAAATAGAATGAAAATAATTATCTTTGCACCCGAATTTTTGCCCAGGTGGTGGAATTGGTAGACACGCTACTTTGAGGGGGTAGTGGGCGTTAGCCCGTGTGAGTTCAAGTCTCGTCCTGGGTACGGATGAAGAGAGCCTGTTTGATAATGAATCAGTCAGGCTTTTTTTATTCAATATTAAGTGCAAATGTATTTTAGGTGAAAACGACTACGTTAGGAAAAATTGACTATTTTTGCAAAAATATTAAAGCGCATCAGTATGATGACCAAAATATATCCGGAAAATCCCAATGCGAAGGAAATTGAGGCGGTGGCAAAGATTTTGCACGATGGCGGCATTGTTGTTTACCCCACCGATACGGTGTATGGCATTGGTTGCGATATTTACAACCGGAAAGCCGTTGAACGGATAGCGCAAATAAAGGGATTGAATCCCGAAAAGGTCAATTTTTCGTTTATTTGCAGGGATTTGAGCCATTTGTCGGAATATGCGCGGCAGGTGTCCAATGCGACCTTCAAACTGATGAAGCATCATTTGCCCGGTCCCTTTACCTTCATTCTCAATGCGGGCAGCAAGGTTCCCAAAATACTCGAAAGCAAGAAGAAAACCGTCGGAATACGTATCCCTGACCATGCCGTGGCATTGGCTATTGTGGAACGTTTCGGGAATCCTATCCTGTCCACCTCGGTGCAATTGGACGATGAAATGGTGGAATATGCCACCGATCCGGAACTAATTCACGAAAAGTACGAAGATTTGGTGGATTTGGTGATAGACAGCGGCTTGGGCGGATACGAATATTCCACAGTGGTGGATTGTACCGGCGACGAACCTGAAATTATCCGTCAGGGATTAGGCATTTTGGACGTTTAACCAATACAGAACAGAACTGTGAACGATTATATTCAGCAAATAGTCAGTGATTTACCGGACAGTCCGGGGGTTTATCAGTTTTTCAATGACAAGGGTACCATTATATATATAGGTAAAGCCAAAAATTTAAAGAACCGGGTATCAACGTATTTTTCCAATATCCTCAGCGATATTAAAAAATACACGATGGTGAATAAAATAGCCGATATTCGCACTGTTTTGGTGAACAACGAAAGCGACGCCTTGCTGCTGGAAAACAACCTCATCAAAAAATATCAGCCGCGCTACAACATTATGCTGAAAGACAACAAGTCTTACCCGTGGATTGTGGTGCGCAACGAGCATTTTCCAAGGGTTTACCTGATGCGTAATCCTGTGCAGGACGGTTCGCTGTACTTTGGACCCTACACAACGGTGGGAATGATACGTTCGTCGCTTGATTTGGTGAAACAGATTTACCATTTGCGCTCTTGTGGCTTAAACCTGACCGAAGCACAGATTAAAAAAGGAAAATACAAGATTTGTCTGGAATATCACTTGGGCAACTGCGCAGCGCCGTGCACAGGGCAGCAAACCGAAGATGAATACAACCGTTCCATTGAACAAATCAAGGATATTCTGAAAGGCAAAGTGTCATCAGTGATACAGCAACTGCGCGGCGAGATGCGCGAACTTGCCGACAACTACTGCTTTGAACAGGCTGAAGTGCTGAAAAACAAAATCGCGGCACTTGAAAAATACAGGATTAAATCGACCATCGTCAATCCCAACATCAGCAATGTGGACGTTTTTTCATACGTGGACGATATACAATGCGCATACGTCAATTATCTGCATGTGGTGGACGGGGCTATTATTCAGGCTCACAACCTCGAAATTGTCAAACGTCTGGACGAAGACCCTGCGGAATTGCTCGGCATTGCCATTACCGAACTGCGTGAGCGCTTTCAAAGTCAGTCTGACGAAATCATCGTACCCTTTGAACCGGATATACAACTGCCTCACATCACTTACACCATCCCGAAAGTGCGCGACAAAAAAGAATTGCTTGACTTGTCACTGCGCAATTCGCTGCATTTCAGGGACGAAAAGAAACGGCAGATAGAGCGTACCGATCCCGACCGTCACGAAAATCGCATCATGGAAACCATCAAACGCGACCTGCACCTGAACGAATTGCCCGTGCACATTGAGTGTTTCGACAATTCAAACATACAGGGCACTCACCCTGTGGCATCGTGCGTGGTGTTTCGCAACGCACGCCCCAGCAAGAAGGATTACCGACATTTCAATATTAAGACGGTGGAAGGTCCGGACGATTTCGCTTCGATGGAAGAAGTGGTGTACCGCCGTTACAGCCGTATGCTGCACGAAGGCGAAAAACTGCCCCAATTGATTGTGATTGACGGCGGCAAGGGACAACTCGGCGCTGCTGCAGGCAGTTTGGAAAAACTCGGACTGAAAGGGCAAATAGCCATCATAGGCATTGCCAAACGGCTGGAAGAAATATTCTTCCCCGGCGATTCCACACCGGTTTACCTCGACAAACGCTCGGAAAGCCTTCGGGTGATACAGCAACTGCGCGATGAAGCCCACCGCTTCGGCATCTCTTTTCACCGCGACAAACGGTCCAAGGCGATGATTAACTCCGAACTGCAAGAAGTGAAAGGCATAGGCGAAAAATCCATTGAACAACTGCTGCAAAAATTCAAATCCGTCACTCGCCTGAAACAAGCCTCGGAAGAAGATATTGCCGCAGTAGTAGGAAAACAAAAGGCAACGCTGTTAGTGAAAAATTGGAAGGACGTTTAGGCATCCTCCAAAACCTCGTAGAGGTTTCACCATCGAGGGTTTCGGGTTTTAAGGAGTTGCGAACATTCCCCGTTAGGGGATACATATCAATAGAAAATAGTTCTCGCAGGTACCGAAAAAGTTCTCGCACCGGAAAAGTTCTCGCAGGTACCGGTAAAACCGTTTTATACGGAAGATTTTATGACAGAAAAAGGGAAAAAGTATGTGATTACTGTGAAATAAAATCAGTATATTTGCAAAACTTAAAATTTAATTTGAATATGAAGAAGATCAGTCTGATTGCAGTAAGTTTTTTTTGTTTGCTGGCGCCCGCTCAGTTGTATGCCCAAACACCGGTCAATGGATTCACCTTGGAAAAAGGGACCCAGCCGCAAGTGTATGATAATAAGATATTCGGTCAGTTCATCGAACATTTTCACCGGCAAATTTACGGCGGAATCTTTGAACCCGGTTCGCCGCTGTCGGACAGGGAAGGCTTCCGTACGGATGTGATTGACGCTTTGCGCGAGTTGAAGATACCGATTGTTCGCTGGCCCGGCGGTTGCTTCGTGTCGTCCTATCACTGGCTCGACGGCGTAGGTACCAGCCGGCAGCCGACTTACGACAAGGCTTGGGGCGTTGAAGATCCGAACACGTTCGGAACCGTTGAGTTTGTAAAATGGTGCCGAAAAATCGGAGCGGAACCGTTTATCTGTACCAACGCCGGAACCGGAACACCCGAAGAAATGTCCGACTGGGTCGAATACTGCAACCTGAACATCGGCAAATACGGCCGGCTGCGGAAATCGCACGGCATCGAGGAACCGCTCAACGTCAAATACTGGAGTGTCGGCAATGAAAATTGGGGCGGGCACGAAATCGGAGCGAAAACCATTGCGGAATGGGGACCTTTTGTTCGTGAATCCGCCAAAATGATGAAAAACACCGATCCAAGTGTCGTTCTTTTTGCAGCGGCAACCGCCAATGAAGGTTGGACACTGCCATTGCTGCAAAGCGCCGGATATCTTCTTCGATACGTATCTATTCACGGTTACTGGGACGGACTGTGGGAGAATAATAAACCGGCACCTTATATCGACTGCATGATGCGGACGCAGCGCCCTGAAGCAGAGATTATTCAAACAATTGCTATTTTGGAAAAAGCGAATCTTCGCGACAAAGTAAAAATTGCGTTCGACGAATGGAATCTGCGGGGTTGGCATCATCCCACATTTCCGGGCGGCGCTGCCGATAAAGCGCGTATTGTCGATAGAGACAAAAATGACCTCAACGCAACTTACACGATGGCGGATGCGCTGTTTTCTGCCTGCTTTCTCAATGCTTGTTTACGGCAGTGTAAGGATGTTGAAATTGGCGGTTTTTCGCCGATAGTGAATACACGGGGAGCGCTCTTTGTTCACCCCAAGGGCATTGTGAAACGGACCACTTTTCACGTACTTCAATTATATGCCAATCAATTGGAAAAAAATGTATTGCCGGTTCGGGTAACATCGGAAGATTGGGTGAACGGCAACAGCAAAACGCCTGTTTTGGATGTTGCAGTAACCTGTAATGACGCCAAAACGCGCTTCGTAGTGGCTGTAGTAAACAAACATCCCGACAAATCAATAGAATTTACGCCCGATTTTGCCGGTTTGAATGTCACAGCGCCAAAACAGATTTCCGCAATCCTTTTAAGCGGCTCTTCGCCGGACGATTATAACGACATTGGAGCGGAAAACCGCGTTATTCCTTACGAAAAAACATTGAAGGTGGAGAAAGGCAAAATATTACTGCCGCCCCATTCGCTGGTTTTGCTAACAGCAGGTAAATAACCGTTTTTATCGCTGTCTGCCTCTCCTCTCTGCTCTTTCCTTTTCGCGACGGGCGTTGTCCTCCTGATACGTTTTATATTGCTCTTCGGTTAAGATAGCCTTGTACTGTTTGTCACGTTCAGCATTGAGTTCGGTCATTGTTTCACGCATAGCAGTACGATCTTGGCTTCCCTGCGCTTTCTTCATTGCAGCATCCGTTTTTTTCGATACATCAATATTGACAGCGTTCATTTTGTTTTTTTGTTCACTTGTCAATTTTACCAGTTTATCCAAACGTTCGGTTTGATTCTTTGCACGTTCTTCCGGCGTGCCAAATCCACGTCCCTGTCTTTGTCCGCTACTACTGGGCGGCTGGGCTGTTGCAAGGGTAATCAGTGTTACCCACATTGCTGTCATTACAAAAATTCTTTTCATATTAAATTTATTTTTAATGTTTGTTCTATTATGACCGTTGAAAATCAAAAAGGTTTAAAGTAATTAGGTTTAAAGTTTAAAGTTTAAGGTTAGTGTCTCATTTTTCTGCCGTTCCCTGTCGTATTCGATAATCGGGACTAACGCTTTCATTGAAAGGAAGGGCGATATTACCATCTTTTTTCAACGTAATGATAACAACCCCGTCTTTTGCTTGTTCCCCGTATTGCTCAATACCGCGACCATCCTTCAATATGGTAATATTTTCAATATTATCAATATTTTCAGGTTTCAGTTGTTTTGTTTCTTCCTTCGACACGATTTTGCCATCCACAATGAATAAAGGTGACTTTCCCGATGAAAATTCGCGTGCGAAAATAATAGCATTCATCTTTAGATGGTTCTGTTGTGCAGCGGTTTCCTTATTTTGTTTTGTAGTGATAATGATCACTCCGTTTTTGGCGGGTTCTCCGTATTGCTCAATGGCTTGGTCGCCTTTCCATACGGTCAAACTTTCAATGTAGTCATAGCGCAGTTGAAAAAAATCTTCTGGTGACACAATTTTGCCATCCACAATGATTAAAGAATTGCCTATTGCCCTGTTTTGAATCACGATGGAATCGTTGGCTTGGTCATTCATCATTCCATTTGGCAAGATGGGTCCAACCGTCGATCCATATAAAATAATGTCGTTGATCTCGTTGATGCCGACATTCATCTTTGTGGCTTTCAGTTGCGTAAAAAACCGAGTCGGATCTTCTGGCGTATTTTCGTAACCAGCGACCGAACCAGCGACCGCATTATCCTGCTCTGTCGGCTGTACCGCTGTTACAAATGGGATACTTACCGTTGTTTCGGCGTTTTTTGTGATGGCTGTTTCAATGCCCGAGGCGCGAACTGCCAACATGGTTGCGAACATCACCGGAATAGCCAGTAAATATTTCGCAACGAGAATTTTGGGTGAATCTTTCTTGTTCATCATAATAATACGTTTTTTTAAGTGATTAAAATAAAAGTGATTAACAATGGAATAGCGACTGTTGCCGCTGCTAATGTTCAGTAATTGATATTGATAATGTTTGCGCTCGAAACCGTGCGCCAGCATCTGTCTGTCGGTATAAAACTCAATGTTCGACCGGATTTCGCCTCGCAGCAGCCATACAACAGGGTTGTACCAGCAGCAGCAGGCAAGCAATTCGGCAAGCAAAATGTCCACGGAATGTAGATTCCGACAATGTATCTGTTCGTGGCTTACGATTTCTTCCAGCGTATCATCCCGCAACCGACTGATTGGCAGGAATATCCATCGAAAAAAGGAAAAAGGCTGAATGGGCGCATCCATCGTTTTTATCGGCTGCTGTCCGTACATTTGCGTCGGCGTGCGGAAACTCAGGTGCAGCACGTGCGCCAGTTGTCGCAAACGATGGATGAGCAGCCAACCGGTGCCTGTCAGCAATACGATTGCCACCCAACTCTCAATATGTATGGCAGGCGCCGCCGCGACAGCCGCAGAAGGACTGTCATCCGCCTGCATGAGTAGCCATATCCGGTAAAAGTTCTCAACGGACGGCATTTGCTGCATTGCCGCAACCGGCGGCGCAACGAACCATCCCGACAGGCTCGCTATGGGCAGCAACAGCGCAGACAGCACGGTTGCCAACAAATACCACCGATGGTAACCGTAAAAAGTGTCGCGTTTCAGAAAAAGGACATAAAATACGTACAATATCAGCGCTATGAGATTGGCTTTTAAAAAATATAGCAAAAAATCATTCATTTCCGTTTGTTTTTTCTTGCAGTGCGCGGTTTAGACTCTTGTTTTTCAATCAGTTGGATAATTTCCCGCAGTTCGTTGGCTGAAATAGTCTGCTCCCTGGCAAAGAAACTGACCACATCGCTGTAAGAATCGGCAAAATAGTTTTTGACAAAACTGTTCACCGACTGCTTCCGGTACTCCGCCTCATTGACAATCGGATGATATTCACGCGACATACCGCGAATAAGACTTTTTACAAACTTCTTGGTTTCCAACTTCTTGATGATGGATGACAAGGTTGTGTAAGGCGGTTTTGGCTCGGAATAGTGTTCCAAGACATCCCGAACAACCCCTTTTTTCAAGCGCCACAGAATAAACATGGCTTCTTCTTCTTGTGATGACAATTTCTCTAACATATTGATATTTATCAAATTATATCTATTTTTGGAAAATTATACTCTACGATTTTTTTTGCAAACCTACGAAACTTTCGTAGGTTTGCAAAATATTTTTGAAAAAAAATGCAAAAAAAAATTGCAAATGCCTCCGATTTAATAATTAGTTTGTTTATATACAGTGGTTTACGAAACATTCGTAGTGCTGCGAAAGTTTCGTAGCACTACGAAAATACGTCTGTTGCGTCTGTGCAGGATACAAAGTTCAAAATTTTTCCGGGATACTGCTACATCTCACTGGGATGCTAATGATACAGGCTCTTTCAGAGCGACTTAAACCTTCCGAACACGACTAGGGCAGCCGTTCATCCGTTCATCTGTGTTTTCAGAGCCACCATTTTAATGGCTGTAACTGCTGCTTCTATGCCTTTGTTTCCCAATATTCCACCTGAACGGGCAAGTGCCTGTTCCTGATTGAGGGTGGTGAGCACTCCGAATACAACGGGCAGGCTGTTCTCAATGGACACCTGCGTCAATCCGTAAGCCACGCCTTGGCAGATGTAGTTGAAGTGCGGCGTTTCGCCCTGTATTACGCACCCCAGACAGATAACAGCATCCACCAAAGCGGTTTTTGCCATTAATTGCGCACCGCATGACAGTTCAAAACTGCCCGGCACATAGCGCACGAGAATGTCGTCGGCATCGGCGCCGTGTTGTATGAGGGTTTGAATGGCGCCATCGCGCAGGGCAAAGGTGATTTCGTTGTTCCATTCCGACACCAATATGCCAAACTTCATTCCCTGCGCCGAAGGGATGGCATCCGGCTGGTATTGCGAAAGATTCTTAGTAGCCAAGGATGGGCAATTTACTTGTTTTGCTCAATTTCCACACGGGTAAGGTACTTGCTGATGTTCCTGCCTTCGGTGCTGTTCGGATATTCTTTTCTGATGATTTCGTATAATTCGCCGGCTTGCTTGTATTCTTGTTGCTGTTCGAGCAGCAAACCCGCCCGCAGCAGGTAAAGTGGCGAAGTGAAATCGTTTTTTCGGTTGTTGGCAGCCTTTTTGTAGAAAGAAACAGCCTTGTCCGTTTCGCCTGATTCGGCGTAAGCATCGCCTATGCCACCCAAAGCCAAACTTGACAGAATCACATCTTTGGAACTGAATTTGCTCAGGTAGTTGATGGCTTCTTCGTAGTCGCCCAAACGCAGGAAACAAACTCCGGCGTAGTATTTTGCCAAGCGTGACGAAGGCGTGAACGCATACTCGTCAATGATTTTGAGAAATCCGGGATTATTGCCATCGCCATCCAGCGCACGGCTCCAGTTCTCGTTTTCATAATCCCGTTCAGCCGGAAACATCTGCTCGGCGGCTTCAACAGACTTTTTTTCAACATAAAAACGCTGAAAAGCAAGGTACAACACTACGGCAGCCAATAAAATGCCTACTGCCCAAATGATTTGCTTCTGATAGTTTTCAAGAAACTGCTCAGCCGTGGTTAGGGCGTGTTCTACACCTTCTACTCTCTCTTCTACTTTTTTATCACTATCTTTCTTGGACATACGAATATTCGGTATTTAAATTTTTTCGCAAAAGTACATAATTGGATTGATTTTCGGAAAAATTTTTCAAAATATTATTAAAATCATTTTGGCTGCACCTTGGATACCAGTTGATAATACAGCCAGGGAATGTATCGTTTGAAGTAAATCATCAGCAAGTCTATTTTGCCTATGTAAACCTCTTTTTTATTTTTTTGTACGGCTTTAACGATTTTTCGGGCGCAGGTGTCGGCAGTGATGCCGTTTTTCTGTCCGTGGTCCATGATGCCGTGTGGTGTCCCGTCTTTGGTGAGGGCATGAAGGGATACATCGGTGAGAATGCGTCCCGGACAAACGATTGTGACGCGGATACCTTGTGTGTGCTGCTCTGCCCATAGCGATTCGTAAAACCCATGCAGGGCGTGCTTGGCAGCCGAATACGCAGAGCGCATCGGAAAGCCGAAAAGCCCGACAATGCTGCTGATAACAACGATATGACCGGCGCCTTGGGCTGTCATGGCTGGCAAAAGTTTTTTGGTGAGTGTCACGCTGCTGAAATAATCCACTTCCATGATGCGGCGGTCAACATCCACGCTGGTTTCAATGACCACCGAGCGTTGGCTGACGCCTCCGTTGTTCACCAAAATATCCACTGTGCCGAATTGCTGCAATGCCTGATCGGCAACCGTCTCAATCTGTTGCTGATTGGACAGGTCAAGCGGCATGATGGTGCACCGTTCGCTGTGGGTGCAGGATGCCTTCACCCGCTTCAGTTCGTCTTCGCGCCGAGCCGAAAGGATGAGCCGTGCGCCCATCGCCGAACAGCGATATGCCAGCGCTTCGCCTATGCCCGACGAGGCGCCCGTGATCCATATTGTTTTTCCTTCGAAATAGCGGCTACTGCTCATTTTTCTACTCTTTATGCCGTTCCTGCAATAGGGTACCCACATCGCTGAGGTGTTTGTCGCGGGCTGCGAGCAATACCAACAGGTGATATATCAAGTCGGCAGCCTCGTTCAGGAATAAATTGTCATCGTTGTCTTTCGCTTCGATGACAACTTCTACCGCTTCTTCACCCACTTTCTGGGCAATTTTGTTGATGCCGCTTTTGAAGAGTTTTGTGGTGTATGAACCTTCCGGCATTTCCTTCTTTCTGCGAAAAATAAAGTCTTGCAGATACTCTATGAATGGCACGCCACCGGACTTGTTTGTCTCGCCAAAGCAAGTGTCGGCGCCCGTGTGGCAGGTGGGTCCGCGTGGATTGGCTTTTATCAACAGGGTATCCTTATCGCAGTCGATGAGAATGTCCACTACGTCCAAGCAATTGCCGCTTTCCTCACCTTTCGTCCACAAACGTTGGCGGGTGCGGCTGAAAAATGTAACAAGGCGGCTGTCGAGCGTTTTTTGGTATGCTTCTTCGTTCATGAAGCCGACCATCAGCACTTTCCCCGTTGCTGCATCTTGAATGACGGCAGGAATCAATCCACCTGCTTTATTGAAATCTAAATCCATCCTTATTTTGAGATATTTAATGGTTTAATTGCATTTTTACGAAAGTGCAAAAATATATATAATTCCCAAATATACCAATAGTTTAAACATTTTCGATAAAAAATCCTGTATCCACCAATAAATCAGCGCTTTGAGCGGCGGCTACTGCAAGGCGGTCGCAACGCTCGTTTTCAGGATTTCCGGCATGCCCTTTCACCCATACAAAGCGGACATCGTGGCATCGATAAATTTTTAAAAAACGAATCCACAAATCCGCATTTTTTTTCCCCGCAAAGCGTTTCTGCTCCCAAGCCAGCACCCATTTTTTTTCGACAGCATTGACGACATATTGCGAATCGGTATAGATAAGCACTTGACTTTTAGGAATTTTAAGGGTTTCCAAGGCTATAATCACAGCCAGCAACTCCATTCTGTTGTTGGTAGTGCGTTGAAACCCTTGCGATATCTCTTTTCGGTAGCTGCCTGCAATCAAAATTGCCCCATAACCGCCCGGTCCCGGATTGCCTAATGCCGAACCATCCGTATATATTGTGATAAGCATAAATGATAGACGATGTTGCAGCGAATGGGTTTAAAATGCAAAACTAACACCAACGTTCAGACAGGTTGTTTCATAATTGACGCCGCCTTCCGCAAACACGCCGAACCCTTTGGTGAAAAAGTAGCGGCAACCGCCCATTAGTCCAAAGGCTCCATAAGATTGGTATTCACTTGGGGTTTCTTTGACCAGTAAACCTATCATCACTGAACCGAAAATCTCAAATTTAGTATTGATAGAATAACGATAGCTGGCGCGTGGCGCAAAAAATAATTTTGTCCGTTTATATTTTAAAGATCCGGATTTGTCGGTGTGAACGGCTGCGTTGAAATATCCGCCGACGGTGAATAATCCGGGTCCCCAATGGTCAATCAGACCATAGTCGTAACTTGCATTTCCGCCAATGCCGGGTAAAAAACCCGCACCCACGTTCACCAAACTGGATCCTTTTGATAATGAAGACTGTGCATGGGACGTTGAAACAAAACCCACACATAAAACAAGAAAAAATAACTTTTTCATAAACATTTTATTTAAGATTTAAACTTTTTTAAGATTTTGATTAACCATTAATAATTAATCATTATTATTTCAATCCTCTATTTTCAAGCAAAGCATCAATTTGAGGTTCGGCGCCGCGGAAATTGAAATACATCTGCATAGCGTCATAAATGCCGCCCTTTTCGAGAATTTCTTTGCGGAAAGCGTTGGCTATTACCTTGTCGAAGATATTCCCTGCTTCTACATACGCCTGAAAAGCGTCCGAGTCGAGCACTTCTGCCCAAATATAGCTGTAATATCCGGCAGTGTAGCCACCTCCCATTGTATGGTTGAAATAGGTACTGCGGTAGCGCGGCGGAATTTGTGAAATCAATCCCAATTTATCTAAGGATTCCTTCTCGAATTTCAGCACGTCCAAACCGTCAATATTGGTCAGAATGTGGTAATCCATGTCCAGCACCGAGGCTGCCAGGTATTCAACTGTAGCGAATCCTTGTCCGAATTTGCTGCTTTTTTGCATTTTTTGCACTAACGCATCGGAAATTATTTCGCCTGTTTGATAGTGTTTGGCGTACTGTTTCAGCACCTCAGGCTCGAAAGCCCAATGTTCCATGATTTGCGAAGGCAATTCAACGAAATCGCGCGGAACACCTGACGTTCCATGGTAATGAACTTGCTTAAACAGATTATGCAGGGCATGACCAAATTCGTGAAAAAAAGTTTCCACCTCGTCGGGACTGAGCAAAGCGGGTGCATCGCCAGCAGGACGTGTGAAATTGCAAACAATTGTGGTGACAGGCGCTATCCGTTTGCCGTTTTCATAAGTTTGGCTGCGGTAAGTGCCGCACCATGCGCCGCCGCGTTTTCCGGCACGCGGAAAGAAGTCCATATAGAGCACTCCCAAATGGCTACCATCGGCGTCCTTACATTCAAAGGTAACTGCTTCGTCATGGTATTTGGGAAGGTTGGTCAATTCGGAGAATGTGATGCCATACAACTGATTGCACACATAAAATATGCCATCGCGGACATTTTCCAATTTGAAATACGGGCGCATGGCTTCTTCGTTCAAATCATATTTGCTTTTCATCACCTTTTCGCTGTAATAACGCCAATCCCAAGCCTCCAAATCGAAGTTACTGCCCGATTTACGGATGAATTGCTGCATTTCGGCGGCTTCTTCCCTGGCTTTTTTGATGGCAGGTTCCCAAATTTGATGAAGCAATCTGTAAACATTTGCCGAATTTTGCGCCATTCTGTTGCTCAGAGCATAGTCGGCATAGTTGATAAAGCCCAACAGTTTGGCTTTTTCCAAGCGTTTGCTGACCAATTGAGCAACAACTTCCTTGTTGTCGCTGGCATTGTTGTTGTTGCCGCGGTTGAGATAGCCTTCGAGCATCTGTTTGCGCAAATCGCGGCTGTCTGCAAATTGCAGAAACGGCATGATGCTTGGGTTGTGAAGGGTGAACAACCAACCTTCCTTGCCGGCGGTTTTGGCTGCTGCTGCCGCTGTCGTGCATTGTGCTTCGGACAAGCCCGACAATTGCTTTTCATCGGTAATCGTCAACTGAAATGCATTGTTTTCTGCCAACAAATTTTGGCGGAATTTCAACTGCAACATGGATATTTCCTGATTCAATTTGCGCAATTGCTCCTGATTGGCGGGCGACAAATCGGCTCCGTTGCGCACAAAGTCTTTATACGTCTCTTCCAAAAGTTTCAACTGCTCATCATTCAGCGATAAAACCTCTTTTTGCTGATACAAAGCCTTGATTCCGGCAAATAAACCGGCGTTCAGATAAATATTATCGCTATGATCGGACAGCAGCGGGGTGATCCTTGTGTCTATTTCCTGTATCTCGGCAGTGGTATTGGCACTGTTGATACCTTGAAATACGGGAAGCACTTTGTTCAATATCGCTCCGCTCTTATCGTAAGCCTCAATCACGTTCTCAAAAGTGGGCTTCTTGATTTTTGCAATGGCGGCAATCTCTGCGGACTGCTGTTTGATGCCTGCTTCGATAGCCGGAATATAATCGGCATTGCTGATTTTGTCAAACGGCGGCACTTCAAATGGGGTGCTGTAAGGGTTTAGAAAAGGATTCATACTGGTTTGTGAATTTTGGCAGGCACTCAACAAGAGACAACCTGCTACAGATGTGATCATTGATAAAGTTCTCATTACTGCTTATTTTGATTGATATATTTTAAAAATATACCCTTTATAACGGTATGTTCCAATTTTTATTTTGCAAAAACAGTAAAAAACATAAATAATTCGCCGTTTTTTCATCCATCTTAAAATATAATGTATATTTGTGACTTGAAAATAATCTGAAAATTCTAAATTTTATGGGACGTATCGTAAAAATAATTGGTCGCGAGGTGCTTGATTCCCGCGGCAATCCCACTGTTGAAGTGGAAGTATTAACGGCAGGCGGCACTATTGGTCGCGCCATTGTTCCTTCGGGAGCATCCACCGGCGTGCATGAAGCAGTAGAACTGCGTGATGGAGACAAGAGTCGCTATCTTGGCAAAGGCGTACTGAAAGCGGTGAATCACGTCAATACCTTGCTGAACGATGAGTTGGCAGGTATGTATGTCACAGACCAGAACGCCATTGATGCGGCGATGCTCGAATTGGACGGCACGCCCAACAAAAGCAAATTAGGCGCAAACGCCATTTTGGGCGTATCATTGGCAGTGGCAAGGGCGGCTGCCGAACTGACAGGACAGGAACTGTACCGCTACGTAGGCGGCGTCAACGCCAATACGCTGCCTGTTCCGATGATGAACATCCTCAATGGCGGTTCACACGCCGATAATAGCATCGACTTTCAGGAATTTATGATTATGCCTGTCGGTGCACCCAATTTCCACGAAGCGTTGCGGATGGGTTCGGAAGTGTTCCACCACCTGAAATCGGTGTTGAAAGACGGCGGCTATTCCACCAATGTAGGCGATGAAGGCGGTTTTGCACCCAACCTGAAATCGAACGAAGAGGCGGTCACTGTCATCCTGCAAGCCATCGAAAAGGCCGGCTATAAACCAGGTGAAGACATTTATCTGGCGCTTGACCCCGCTTCGTCCGAGTATTACCTCGAAGATGAAAATCTGTATCATTTCAAGAAATCCAATGGTGACAAACTGACCGCTGCACAAATGGTGGACTATTGGAAAAACTGGACGAGTAAATACCCCATCATCTCTATCGAAGACGGTATGGCAGAAGATGACTGGGACGGCTGGAAACTGATTACCGACACCATCGGAAGCAAAGTGCAGTTGGTTGGCGATGATTTGTTCGTTACCAACACTCAACGGCTTGCTGTGGGCATCGAAAAGAAGGTTGCCAATTCCATTTTGGTGAAAGTAAACCAGATTGGCTCGCTCACCGAAACCATTGATGCCGTGAATATGGCTTATCGTGCATCCTACACCGCCATTATGAGCCATCGTTCGGGCGAATCGGAAGATACCACCATAGCTGATCTCGCCGTAGCGCTGAATACCGGCTTAATCAAAACCGGTTCCGCTTCCCGTTCGGACAGGATTGCCAAGTACAATCAATTGCTTCGCATTGAGGAAGGCTTGGGCAAGGAAGCACGGTATTTGGGCAAGGAGTATAAATATTGTTACAAATAGTTATAAATGGTTATAAATGGTTATAAATGGTTATAAATAGTTATAGATTGTGATTCAATTGCGATTCAATTGTGATAAATTGTGATTCAATTGTGATTCAATTGTGATAGGTTGTGATAAATGGTTATATTGTTGTTTGACAAAGAATTGTCAACTTTCAATTGTCAATTGTCAATTAAAAAATACTGCGAAGGCAGTATTTTTTTGTAAATGCCAAATACTTTCACTACGTTTGTACCGTTTTTTAAATGAATATTTTTATTATTGTATGTTAAAAAAAACATTTTTTTTCTTTGTTATCGTTCTGATTTTCACAGTTGGAACACAAGCACAAACCCGAATCGGCATCACGGGCGGATATAATCTGAGCGGCGTTCATGGTGTTACGGGTCCACCCATTTCGGGCGGGGTAAATCATAAATGGTCTATGATTTCAGGCTTTCAAGGCGGATTGACGGGAGAGTTTCCCCTGAATGAGTCGGAAACCTTCTTTTTGCAGGCGGCTGCCACCTTCACCTCGCATGGTTTTCAGGATAATTACAATCAAAGTACTGCAGATGGACCTAAGGCAACGCGAAAGTTTAATTTCTACCATATTCAGGTACCTGTTAATGCGCAATACAAATTGAAAGTAGGGATTCCTTACATTGTCTTTCAGGCAGGACCTTATTTTGACTATGGATTGAGCGGACGGCAAAAATATATGCTCAACAACAAGGTAAAAACGCCTGACAATCAAAAGAAACTGAAATACGAAAACACAAGCAGCCAGAAAATCCATTCGAGATTTCAATATGGTGTTGGCCTTGGTGCAGGAGTACAGGTTTCACGCTTTCAGGTGATGCTGGGTTACAATTACGGCTTATCCGACCTGGTATTTTACAAAAAGACCGGTATTACTTACGACAAGAAGTTGAAAAGCAATCAGTTTTTTGCCAATTTTACCTTCTATTTCGGCAAATACGCAAGCATATTCCCCGACATAGAATGATAATGGTTAATTATTAATGGTTAATTATTAATGAATTGCAACGATCTTGACAGGGAAGCACTGTCAGGTCGTAACACTGTAATTCATTTGGAAAAGTCCACTCCGCCGCGCATACCGGCTTTTAGCGTTCCGTCCGGATTGTCCACCGCAATTTTGACCGCATAGGCTGAGGTTTTGCCTTTGTCTGTGTTTTGGACAGGTTCAGCCTTGTCGGAAATCCATGCTACCGTTCCTTCAAAAACCTTTTCTGTGTTGTTCTGTGTAAGATATACCCTTGCTTTTTTCCCTGTTTGCAAATATTCACGCCGTTCTGATACTATGTATGCCAGTAAAAACAATTGTTTTGTGTCCGCTATCCTGTATAAAGGCGTACCCGTTGCGACCATATCCATGGCTTCGACATATTTACCCAACACCACGCCTTCCACAGGATTTACGATGCGGCATTTTGCCAACAAGTCGTTTACCTGTTCCATCTCTGCGCTGTAAACAGAGATGTCTTCGTCACGTGCTGCCATCGCCCTTTGTGCTGCTGTCAACTGCATCTTTTTCAGGTACAACAGGGCGCTGTCCACATATCCTACCGCTTGTCCTGCTGTCAGTTTAGCGCCTTTTTTTATATCCAACTCAGCCAATCTTCCGGACGTTTCAGCCAACACGGTCACTTCGGTGGCTTCAAAAATACCGGAAGCATCATGTTCCGCCTTGTTCCGCAGGCAGGATGCCGTTAGTCCAATCATACCAATGCATAAAAAAAATCTTGTCCTCATGCTGTTTCTTTTTTAATGACTATCGGATGTACAGCCTCAACCTCCCGTAAGGAATTAACAACATCCGATAATTTTGCAAAAATAAACATTAATTAATGAATATGTAATTTTTATTCTTTTGTCCCTTTATCCGTTCATTCGTTTATCCTTTCATCCGTTCGTCCGTTGCAATTTATTTTTCACATTAAAAATTTTGGCTTACCTTTGCGCCCTCAAATTATAATAGATAAGAAAATGGCTAATTATTATAGCGACAACCGCGATTTAAAGTTTCACCTCACCCATCCGTTGATGAAGAGGATCATTGAATTACGCGAAAACAATTATTCTGAAAAAGACAGGTTTGATTATGCGCCTTTCAATTATGAAGACGCCATAGACAGTTATGACAAGACTTTGGAAGTCATTGGTGAGATTTGCGGCGACATAGTAGCCGTCAATGCCGAGTCGGTGGATGCTGAGGGTCCGCAGGTGGTGGATAATCACGTGATATATGCCCGCGGCACGCAGGAAAACCTTGATGCGCTGCGCAAAGCAAACTTGATGGGACTCACTTTGCCGCGCAGATTTGGCGGACTGAATATGTCCATTGTTCCTTACTCAATGGCTGCCGACATTGTGTCGCGTGCCGATGCCGGATTTGTGAATATTTGGGGATTGCAGGACTGTGCCGAAACGATCAGCGAGTTTGCCGACGAAGCGCAGAAACAACACTATCTTCCACGTGTGTGCAAAGGCGAAACCTGTGCCATGAGCCTCACCGAACCCGACGCCGGTTCCGATTTGCAGGCTGTGCAACTGAAAGCCACCCAGAAACCGGACGGTTCGTGGGTGCTCAACGGTGTCAAGCGCTTCATCACCAATGGCGACGGCAATATATCCCTTGTTTTAGCCCGTTCCGAAGAAGGCACCTCCGACGGTCGCGGATTGTCCATGTTCATTTATGATCGTGCCCACATGGCGGTGAAAGTACGCCGCATTGAGCATAAAATGGGTATCAAAGGCTCGCCTACCTGCGAATTGGTGTTCAAGGATGCACCGGCTGAACTGGTGGGCTCGCGCCGCTTGGGACTTATCAAGTACGTAATGGCGCTGATGAACGGCGCACGTCTGGGAATTGGTGCCCAATCGGTGGGCGTTTCGGAAGCCGCTTACCGCGAAGCGCTGGCTTACGCCAAAGAACGCAAACAGTTTGGCAAAACCATCATCCAATTCCCCGCAGTGTATGAAATGCTTGCCAATATGAAGTCCAAATTGGACGCCTCGCGTACATTGCTGTACGAAACCTGCCGTTTTGTCGATATTTACAAGACTTTGGAACATATTTCCGCCGACCGTGCGCTCACGCCGGAAGAAAAGACGGAACAGAAATATTATCAGAAATTAGCCGACTTTTTCACGCCTCTGCTGAAAGGTATGTCAAGCGAATACTGCAATAAACTGGCTTACGATGCCATCCAGATACACGGCGGTTCGGGCTTCATGAAAGATTATCCGGTAGAACGCATCTACCGCGATGCCCGCATCACTTCCATCTACGAAGGGACTACTCAGTTGCAAGTAGTCGCTGCCATTCGCGGCGTGACAACAGGCGCTTACCTGAAACATATCCGCGAGGTATATGAAACGACGGAACTCAAACCCGAACTGGAAAATTTGCGCACCACGCTGAAAGAGATGACCGCTGAATATGAAACCGCCGTAACGCAGGTGACAGACGTGAAAGACAATGAATGGCTTGATTTCCATGCCCGCCGTTTGGTGGAAATGGCAGGCAATATCGTGATGGGCTATCTGCTGCTGTTGGATGCCAACCGCGACGAGCATTACACAAAGTCGGCAAACCTGTTCATCACAAGCGGACGTTCGGAAAATATCGGCATGAAGCATTACATTGACAGCACTTCACAGACAGACTTGCTGTTATTCAGGAATGCGGAGTAAAAACTTCGCAGCCGGTCTTTCTTGTTGGGATCTGACAAAAAATTCATACTTTTGTCAAAATATTGGCTGTACATGAAAGATTGTTTCATTTTTCCGGTCTTCCTTTTTCTCTCTGTCGGCTTGCAGGCACAGGTAGGAGGAAGAGCAACGTACAGGTTTCTTGACCTGACGCCGTCGCCGCAGGTAGCCGCCTTGGGTGGTGAAATGATTGCCGTGCCCGATGCCAATCCTGCCATGGCGTTTTACAATCCTGCTTTGTTGGACAGCGCTTCGAGCAATATTATGTCGCTCAATTATGTGTATTTTTTTGCGGGAATCAACTTCGGCTATGCGGCTTATGCCCGCTCATACCGACAAAATAACTTTGCATTGGGCGTCCATTACGTCAACTACGGGCGTTTTACGGAAGCCGATATGCTGGGCATGATTACCGGCGAGTTCACGGCTGCCGAATATGCCTTCAATCTCACTTACTCACGTCGTCTGCCTTGGTTGGACAGCACATTGATGGTGGGAGCCAACGTGAAGCCTCTGCTGTCTGTCTTTGAGCGCTATTCATCCTTTGGATTACTGGCAGATGCCGGTGTTACCTATCAACATCCCGATAAATTGTTTACTGCCGCCTTGGTGGTGCGCAATGTGGGTACGCAATTGACTGCCTACGCGGAGAATGGGAGAGAGTCTGTCCCATTTGAGTTGCAGTTAGGGCTTTCGCAAAGGTTGCAGCACGCGCCCTTTCGTCTTTCGTTGGTCTTTCAGCATTTGGAAAGTCGCTTGGGCGGCGCCGATGCGGAAGCGAACGAAAAACACGGCATCGGATTGTATGCCGACGAACTGATGCGGCATATCGTGTTGGGTGTGGAATGTTTGCCCTTCAAGGGATTGGTACTGCGGGGAGGCTACAACTACCAGCGTCGACAGGAGATGAAAGCGCCTTCGCACACAGGAATGGTAGGGTTTTCGTGGGGCGCCGGCATTCATGTATCGCGTTTCCATATTGATTATGCACGCTCGCGCTGGCATCTGGCAGGCGCATCCAATCATTTCGCCATTAGTGTGGATTTGAATACGAGGTGAAAGGGAGAAACGGAGAAACGGGAGAAAGGGGGAAACGGAGAAAGGGGGAAACGGGAGAACGACACAGGAGTGATAGATTGTGATTCATTGTGATAGATTGTGATTCATTGTGATAGATTGTGATTCATTGTGGTTCGATGGTGATTCATTGTGATTCGATGGTGATTCATTGTGATTCATTGTTTATCCGTTTTATCGTTCCTTCGTTCCCCCGTTTTTCCGTTCCTTCGTTTTTCCGTTCCTTCGTTTTTCCGTTTTTCCGTTTCG
>JAITTD010000263.1 GCA_031287245.1 Bacteroidales bacterium | reverse complement strand
TTGTGAATATGCCGGGCAAATATTCGGAATATTACGACGCACCGTGGAATGATATTGCCACAGTCTGCCTGCGCTGGACAAGTTCGTCCGATCAGCAGATGGTGCGGGATACTTACAATCTGGGTGAGATGGTTGTGAAGGATGATGTGGAATACATTACTGCCGACTATCTGATTGCTAATATTGATTTGGCGTTCAAGGTGTGGCAGGAAGCACCATGGGGCAAATATATCTCCTTCGATGCTTTTTGCGAGGAGATATTGCCCTACAGAGTAAGTACGGAACCGTTGGAAAACTGGCGAGAAAAGGCGCTGGCAAGTTTTGCCGATCCGTATAAGGATCTCTTGAAAAATGAAAAGATGACAGCAGTAGAGGCATGCTGTAAAATAAACGACTTGTTACCACGCTGTAAAATAGATCCTGATTTTCCACCTATGAGTTATTCGCAGTTGATGGCTACTGCCAAAGGCACTTGCGCCAACATCACAGCTTTGGCTGCTTTCAGTATGCGGGCGCTGGGTATCCCGGTAACCATAGATTTTACAGTTCGCTGGGCTATGCCGTTCTGGTCAAGAAGCGGGCATTCATGGAACTCTGTGCGCGACAGCAGCGGCAATCATATCTCATTTATGGGCGCTGATTCAAATCCATACCAGCCACATCAAGGCACAACACATAGAAAAAGCAAAGCATATCGCCGAATGTACGCCAAACAGCAAAATATCAGTACTCCGGAACAAAATATTCCACCGCCGCTCAGAGGGAATTTTGCAGATGTATCAGCAGAACATACAGATATGGCAAATGAAATAGAATTGCCTGTTATACATCCGCTTCCCACCCACAACGGATATGCCTTTCTGGCAACAAGGCATGCCAAGGAATGGTATCCGGTTGCCTGGGGTGAAACCGACGGAAAGACGATGCGTTTTGCCAATGTGGGGAAAGGAGTTACTTATCTGCCGGTGTGGTATGCAGATGGCGTTCAAACGCCTGCCGGAAATATGTTTTGGTTGGACAGTAATGGGAAAGCCATTAGTATAGACTCCAATACGCAAAAAGGATTGAATTACCGGATTATTTCCGGACTGAAAACGGACGGCGAGATACGAGGTTGTACAGTCAACCACCACAGTGATTATATAGAGTTGGAAATCACTGAATCCGATCCGAATTTATATACGCATGCCCTGCCGGAGAACATCCGTCTGGCAACTGAAGTATATTTTAATATTGAGTATCAGACAGACAGAAAAATAGTAAACGCACAATTGTTTTATGGAAAGCCGGGTGCAGCAGCAGGCATGAGTTCACCGGAAAATTTGGTTTTTGAAAAGACAGGACTTGATGCAACAAATGAGGCGCAATGGGCAATATTCAAATTTGATTGCACCGATGCTGTCGCAACGCACGGTTGGGGCGATGTTGGGCACAGATTCCGATGGGATGTTGGAAATTACAGTGAAAATATCGGCACTACAGTCTATATCAAAAAAGTGTGGTTTGATATATATGTTTTGCCCTAAATAAAAATTATTGGTATGTTGGGATACTTGGACTATTCGCAGTTGAGTGGCATCGTGTGATGTCAAATGCGATTGTTCAACTGCCAAAAATAATTTGTTTGCGAACTGCCAAAAAATATGTATTTTTGCACACAATTATATTTAGTGAAGATGGAAATAACAACAGTATCCGGTGATTTTTTGAGAACACAAATGTAATCGCAATCTGCATGAAAGATATTTGCGCTTTGGGTGTGGTTTTGTGGTGGCTGTGGTGTCCGGCGGTGGTTCAGGCTCAGCAGCCGGACACGGTGCACCGTATTCCTGAGGTGACTGTGACGGGTTTGCAGATGCAGCAGGGGACTTTGCAACGCATTGAAACGGAACATATCCGTCAGTTGCCCAATCCGTCCGGCAATTTTGAGGCGCTGCTGAAAGCCTTGGCAGGGGTGTCGTCCAACAATGAACTGAGTGCACAATATTCGGTAAGAGGCGGCAATTTCGATGAAAACCTTGTGTATGTCAACAATATAGAAATACGCCGTCCCATACTGATACGGTCGGGGCAACAGGAAGGTTTGAGCTTCATCAATCCCGATTTGGTGGCTTCCGTTAATTTTTCGGCTGGCGGGTTTGGCGCTTGCTATGGCGACAAGATGTCATCGGTGTTGGATGTGCAATACCGCGTTCCTTCCGCATTTCATGGAACGGCGTCTGTAAGTTTGCTGGGGGCTACAGCGTCTGTGGAAGGATTGGTGAAGAACAGATTCTCATATTTGCTTGGGGCACGCTACAAAACCTCCAAATATCTGTTGGGCACATTAGATACGCAGGGTGATTACGACCCCCGTTTTGTGGATGTGCAGGGTTTGTTTCACTACAAAATATCACCCCGCTGGGATGCGGATATGTTGGTCAATTTTTCCAACAACCGTTATTTTTTCGCGCCGGATCATCGCGTTACCAATTTCGGTTCCCTGTATGAATCGTATCAACTGAACGTCTATTACGACGGCATGGAACTGGATACCTACAACAGTGGTTTGAACGCTTTGACGTTGACACACTGCCCGTCCGACCGATGGAAACTGAAATGGACAGGTGTAGCAGGACTGACTTCCGAACGGGAAACCTTCGATATCGAATCCGCCTATTGGTTGAGCGAATTGGAAAACAACCGCTCCGACAGCATCATGCGTCAGGGGGTGGGCAGTGAGTTGAGCCATGCCCGTAATTATCTGAATACCGGTAATTTTTCGTTTACACACACAGGGACCTTTCGGGAAGGGCGGAAAACATTGGACTGGTCGGTAGCCTATCAGCGAGAAACGGCTGACAATCGCCTCAACGAATGGGTGATGATTGACTCTGCGGGCTATTCTGTACCTTACAACGGGACAGGGATACCGCTCAAAACCGTCAGAACGGCTGACAATCATTTGACGATACAACGTGCCATTGCGTGGTTGCAGTATCAGCAGCATCTTTCGAGCGCAAAAGCCCGTTGGACGTTCACAGCAGGCTTGCGTTTCCATTACAGTGATGCCAATGGCGAAAGTTTGTGGTCGCCGCGCGTTTCGGCTACCGTTCGTCCATATCATTGGAGTCGCTTGTCCGGTCATTTGGCAGTGGGAATGTACGCACAACCGCCTTCCTATCGCGAAATGCGCGACATTGACGGGCAGATGCACTCTCACATCAAGGCGCAACGGTCATTGCACTATATTATTGGCGGCGATTATCTGTTCAGCATAGGCGAAAAGCCTTTCAAACTGTCTTCGGAACTGTATTACAAGCAATTGAGCAAACTCATCCCTTACCGGCTCGAAAATGTGCGAATTTGCTACGCGGGCGAAAACATGGCATCGGGCTATGTGACCGGCTGGGATGTCAAACTGAACGGCGAATTTGTGAAAGACGCCGAATCGTGGGTGAACCTGTCGCTGATGCGTGCGCGGGAAGATATTACTGCCGATGGCACAGGCAGTTTCCCGCTGCCTTCCGACCAGTGGTTCAATTTTAATCTGTTTTTTCAGGATTATTTCCCGATGGCACCCACTTGGCGCGTCTTTCTAAACCTGAACTACGGATCTCCCTTGCCGTATAGTTATCCCGATGAGTCGCGTTTCGACAAGTCTTTCCGTATGCCGGCTTACCGCAGGGTAGATATTGGTTTGAGCAAAGTATTCTTTAAGGACAAGCCACATACATTCATCCGACAGATGGCGCTCAATGTGGAAGTATTCAATCTTTTCGACACCAACAACACCATTTCCTATTTTTGGATGCAGGTAGTAAATAATCTCGAAGGCATCCACCAGCAATTTGCCATACCCAACTACCTGACCGCTCGCAGGCTTAATTTGAAGGTCAGTATTGCGTTTTAATAAATTACTCTTTTTCTTCCACAATGAAATAACTGGTCAGTTTGCTGCCTTTATCATCCACCAAGGTGAGGGTGTGCTGTCCTTTGCCGGTGGAAATGGCTATCCGGTGGGGCGATTGGGTGCTGCCGACAAAAGTTTGGTCGATGTGCCAGAAGATGGTTGCCGAACTGCGGCGGTGTGTCGCCCGGAACACTGCCTGCCCTTCCGATCCGTCCAATTGACGGGGAAACACCACGGTAAGATTCGGCTGGGGGTATATCAAATCCATCTGTTTATGCCCTTCGGAACTCAAACAGTCGGAGTGGACAGGAGGCAGCGGTTTGTAATCCATGTTGCGGCTTTTGTAAAACCATTCCTGCGAAGGCGGCAGCACAAACCACGGCACGTGCACCATGTCGCCCACCGGATAACATTCGCTTGTCACACGGTGCGTCCGTTCCCTGTTCAAATGGATGAGTTGATGAAAGGGACATTCGTCCGATTCAGCGCCGTTGCGGGCTATCAGCACGGTGTCTCTTTCGTCGCAAAGCGGTGATGCTCTGTATCCGCTTTTGCGGCATACCACAGCGTGCACCAAGTCATCATAGGGCGTTGGGAACCATGTCCCGTGTGTAAGTTGCGCAAACACGTCGAACAACACTGGCGCGGCATAGTTCACGCCGGTGAGGGCAGGGCGTCCTTCGCCCGAAGCATTGCCCACCCACACGCCTGTCACATACAGCGGCGTGACGCCGACAGCCCATGCATCGCGAAACCCGTAACTGGTGCCTGTTTTCCAAGCAATTTTTTGTGATGAAGAAAAGTTTTTCCATGTAGCCTCCTCTTCGGGGCGGTTGAGTTCTGAAAGCACCCGAAAGGTCTGCCATATAGCGGCAACGTCAATGGGGGCAGAGCCATCCAAGTGCTTGCCGGAAGAGCGGTGCGACATTTGTTGCAGGAAATTCAATCCGTGCAGGTCGTCGGGGTCGTAGGCATTCATATACTTTGGGAAATGGTTGAGTGTGCGCGCCATCGTGGCATACATACCGGTGATATCCCACAGAGTGCCTTCCGCGCCGCCGAGTATGAGTGTCAGTCCGTAATGTTCGGCAGAAAAAGCAAGCGTATTCATGCCCATATTTTTGAGCAGTTGATGAAACTTTTCAATGCCGTGTTGCTGCAACAGCCGTACAGCAGGCACATTGAGTGAACGCTGAAGCGCCCGGCGGGCGGGAACGGCGCCGTCGAAACTGTGGTCGAAGTTGTGGGGTGTGAAATTTCTGATTTGCAAAGGCACATCGGTGACCAGCATATCGGGCAACAGTTCCCCATGGTCGAGCATGGTGGCATACAGAAAGGGTTTCAGAATACTGCCGGTGCTTCGTGGCGCCTGAATCATATCCACCTGATTGTTGTGAGCAGACTCTGCCACATTGCCCACGTAAGCCAGCACGTCGCCGGTTTCCACTTCGGCAACCACCACCGCTATGTTGTGAACGAAATTGCCCTTGTAGGTGGCGGCATATTTTTGTACAATTTCGTTGACTCTCTGTTGCAGTGTTTGCTGAATGGTGGAAGTTACCCGTTTGCCCGGATATTTTCCGGATATTCTGTCCAATAACTGCGGTGCATCCGAGGGCAAGGTATGCGGTTGGTCCGGCAACGGCTCCTCTTTTGCCAACGAGCAGTCTTCCGAAGAGAGGATGCCTTCTTCAAAAAGTAAATCTAACAGTCTGTTGCGTTTGTCTAACAATCGTGCGCGGTTGCGTCCGGGGTGGATGAGCGAAGGGGCGTTGGGCAACACGGCTAAGGTGGCTGCTTCCGCCCAACTAAGTTTGTCGGGTTCGCGCCCAAAGTAGCGCCACGAAGCAGCGCTCAAGCCTACCACATTTCCGCCGAAAGGCGCATTGGCTGCATACAGGCTCAGGATTTCTTCTTTTGAACAGCGGATTTCCAAACGGGTAGCCAATATGATTTCCTTTATTTTTTGAAGTATGGTGCGGGGCGGATTGTTCTGCATAAGGCGGATTACCTGCATGGAAAGAGTGCTACCTCCGCTCACAATCTTTCGTTTCGCGATGTCTTGCCGCAAAGCCCTTGCAAGAGCGAATACATCCACACCCGGATGATGGTAGAATCTTTTGTCTTCAAACAATATCAAAGCCTGCGCATATTTACGCGAAACGGTGTCGGCAGGGAAGCGCCACTGACCGTCAGAGGCTAATCTGGCGCCCAACAACCGCCCTTTGCAGTCCTCTATGACAGTAGAAGTGGGCTTGTTGAACAATACCGCCGGCAACGACAGTGCATACACCAGCAACAGCACAGCGGTGACGGCTAAAACAACGTAAAACTTTTTGTTTCCTGCCACTTGGGTGCGCATCAATCGACAAATCACATCAATTGACAGTGATATTTTTGTAAGTGCATTTTTGTACTTTTTCACCTGTTGTTTTGTCTGTGCCTGTGACTCCAAGTGTAATGCTTTGAGTGCCATGCGTTTGATAAATGTATTCAATGCTTCTTCCTTCCATCACACCTTCGCCTAATATCCAGTAATATTTTTCGATGTTGATATTGGGCAAATGGCTCTGTGAGGCATCCAGCGTGATTCTTTCTCCTGCTGTGGCGGTTTCGGGCGCGGTGATACAGGCTTGTTCTACATCTTCCACAAGGATGTCATATTTCGCTTCGAGCGTTTCTTCCGCAGTCAGCAAATCGGTCACATACAGGCTCACCACATAATTACCCGTTGACGGGAAAGTGTGCGTTACCTCCGTTTCGTTACCCTTGACTGCGGTTCCATCTCCAAAATCCCATCTGTATGTATAGTTTTCGGTAGTATCCTGTTCGGAAGTCTTGAAATCAAACACGTAGGAGTAGTCGTTTTCTTCCTGTTCGGCGCAATCGCTGAAAACAGGCAAGAGCGATTTGAACGAGAAGATGTCAATCGTTTTGCCGTTGCGGTTGGATGAAAAATAGCCCGAAACGCCATTTCGTGACGTGTATGCGAAATCATCCTTTGCTGAGTTGACAGGTTCTTCTGCATGATGGCGGCTCACCCATTCCCCGTTGTGGCGGATGACCGAAAAAAGGTCCAACCCGCCAAAGGAATCATGTCCGGCAGAGGCAAAGAACAGAATGTTTTCCGATTGAATGAAGGGATACAGTTCATTTGCCTCTGTATTGACGGCGGTTCCTAAATTATTCGGTTTTCCCCATTTGCTGCCTGTCCATTCGCAGCAATAGATATCGAAACCGCCAAAACCGCCCGGCATATCCGAAGCGAAAAACAAATATTTCCCGTCTTGGCTGATGGAAGGATGTGCTGATTTATAGCCGGCATTGTTATATTCAAACGGTCTGACATGCCCCCATATTCCGTCCTTTTTCTGGGCAATGAAAATACCGTTGGTATATTTGTCGTTCACCGTAAAATACAGCGTTTTTTCATCAGCGCTAAGGGAACCGGGACCATGATGGGCATACTCGGTCAGTTCTTTTTGCAAAATATGCGGATGGTTCCATTTTTCATTTTTGTGTTCTACCTCGTACAGTTGAAAGAGATATTCGTCATTGAGGTCAGTACGACTGAGAATCACATTTTGGTTTTTGTTAGAGCAAAATATAATGCCGCCTTCGCAGGGGATAGCTGCCACCTCATCGGCGTATGAAGTATTGAAAGGCAACGCTTGTACTTCATATTTTAATTGTGCCTGAATCAAATATCCGGGCATCAACATCAACAATAATATGAATTTTACGGGGTGTTTCATTTCAAATACAATGGATTTACGGCTTTTACACGGTAACGCAGTTCGTAGCGGAGCAATATCTCATGCGAACCGGAGTTGATATTGGCGATGCCCAAGCCCCGGTCGTAGGCATAACCGATACATATTTGGGGATTGACTCTTATTTCAGCCATTGCGCCCCATACTTTGGCGCTGCGATAGAACACTCCCACTTCTACTCTGTCTTCGGGCAGAAAAACAACGTTGAAATTGATGTCAGCCAGCACTGTTTTATCTATTCCATATCGCAGCAAGGCAGAGGGTTTCAGTTTGATATTGTTGCTTACAGAAAGTATCAAGCCTCCGTAAAGAAACACATCGCACAAACTGAGTTCGCCTTTATATTGGTCGGCTTTGGTGGGTACATAGTGCAGCAGTTTGGGAATAGAAAGTCCTGCAAAATATTTGGATGAATAATAAAATGCCCCCACTCCAACATTAGGCAACCATGTGCGGTGCAATGCTGCGTTCGTGAACATGGGATCGTTGGGTTGAAGCGTTGTCATGTTGGAAAGATCTTCTCGAATTTGGTCCACTCCGCCTTGAAGACCTAACGATAGCTTACCTTTTCCCATTTTGATGCGGTAAGCATATACGCCATATACACCGGTTTTCCTGTAAATGCCCACTTTGTCGTTCACAGCCAGCAAACCGATGGCTGTTTGCGGGTTGCGTAAAGGGAAATCGCCGGAAAAAGTAAAGGTGTTAGGCGCACCGTCCATGTTGAACCATTGCATTCGATACAACACTGCCATGCTCATTACCTCGCGACTGCCTGCAAATGCAGGATTTATCGCTAATCCGTTATATTGATACTGGTTGTACAACGGATTGTCCTGTGCCCGACAAAACATTGCGGACATCAGCAAACAACTGACGAACAATATTTTATTTCTTGAGCGTGACATATCCGGTTTTGAGGTATTGTTTTTGATTTCCGCCGGTTAATGTTAAACGGTAGAAATAAGTGCCTGTGGGAAGGTCGTTGCCTGAAGCATCCTTACCTTCCCATAAGCAGGGATAGGGATAGCCGCTTACAAGGGACGATGTCCGAAAAACGATCTTATTGTTGCGGTTGATGATAACCAAGTCAATATGTTCGGCATGATTGCTGCCCAATACACCGAAACAATCGTTGATTTGATCGTTGTTTGGCGAAAATCCGCTTGGAATGGTGACATCTTTGACCATAACAGATACCTGATCCGATTTATCGGGACAATATCCGTTGTCGCTGCTGACCGTCCATGTTACAGTGGCGCTGCTGCCAAGATCCAGCCCTGTTATTGTTTTGCTGTTTGGGGCATCAGTGTCCGAAAGACTGCCTGTGCCTTCTATTGTCCATGTTCCAATTCCGTCGCTAATGGGCGCGGCTTCAACAATTGTGTTAAACTTGAAGTACAATGCAGTATCCATAGCGGGAGAGGTGATAACAGCATCAGAAGGCGTTTTATCAAAGCGAACAACGGTTGCGGGACTGCTGCTGGTGCACGGTCCGGAATGGACAATACGGATGTAATGCCTTTCGCCAGTGTAGCCTTCTTCCGGTTGCAGATCTTCTGTTATGTCAGGCAGGGAGTGCCATTCGACACCGGTTTCACTGCTTTGCCATTGATACGTGTAAATTCCGTCACCGCCGTTGACCTCGCCGTTTTGAAGTGATACCGGATGTTCCGTTTCACAGAGGTTCTGGTTGGCGATGAGCACATTGTTTTCAATGCGGGGAATGATGGATACTTTGATTTTGTTGCTTGTATCGGTACAGGTGATAGCAGCAGGTGCATACCAATTCTTCACTATCCTGTGGTAAAGCAGGGTGTCGGATGGTGTTGCCGGTGCATCGCAATTTTGCTCGCCGTGAATATCTGTCCATTCGGCATTGTTGAATTGCTGCCACTGGTAAGAAATGGCGCCCTTGGCTGCCGATGCGTTCAACCCCCTGATGAGCCAGTTTGAAACATTTTCACAGAGAGTGGTGTCGGCTTGTGTGATCAATGTGTTATCTTTAATAGCCGGAATAGCAATGAGTTGTACGAACGAACTGGTATCCTTCACCTCTAAAACATTCCCGTCAATTTCTTGTGAGGCTATCACTACCCGTTTGTAAAAGACAGTATCGGAAATGGAGGCAGTCGTGTAATGCTGGCTGTTAGCCACGCCGGGGGCATGTTCCCAATTGCCATGTCCTCCTGTTTTTCTCAACCATTGATAGACGGGAGCGGGAGCTGGAAGAATCCCTTGAGGTTCTGATGCTCGAAGAATTTTGCTGTCTCCATCGCAAAAAACAGTATCGTTTGAAAGGATAAAATTGTACAAAAAGCCCTTTTGCTGTAACTTGTGATTCACCAATAAGATATCCGTTCCGGTGCCCCGTGTAGCGGCGTTTTGCATATCTGTATTTTCCCTATCACCCCGATTACCTCCCAATTGTGCAGTATTGCGTTGGATAACGTTTGGTACAGCGGCTTGTTTGACAGAAAGCAATCCGCCACCGCCGCCGCCGCCGGTACCCGTATTAGAGCCTTCGGTATTTCCTCCTTTTCCGCCATTTAATTCTATAGAAGTAACTCCTTCAAACTGATCCGCTATCAATAAAACACTTCCTCCTGCGCCTCCGCCTCCTGCGCCTCCGTCAGCGGTTTCGCCGCTTACGCTTTCTCCGTTGGCTGCTATTTTTGCATTGTTTTTAAACGCTATCGTTTTTGCAATCAACATGACAATCCCTCCACCGTTACCGCCTGCGGTTCCATTTCCGGTGCCTGTACCACCGCCGCCGCCCATAAAGATGCGGTTAGCATAACCGCTGTTATTAACCATCTCTTTACCACCTTGCGCTATTGGATAATTTGGTGGAATGCCGCATACGGAAAGACCTCCGTTGCCTCCGTTGCCTCCATTTCCGCCGCCGCCGCCGCCGGCAAAAGCACCATATCCACCGCCGCCTCCGCTGCCTTCACTTGCCGATGCATGGAATAATCTGCCTCTTGGATAGTTTGCATAAGTGCTTTTCTTTAAGAAACCTTCACCTTTGTTGCCGGCAATTAAATATGCGGACGCAGGATAACCTTCCGATGTAGTTGGTGGGGGACAGAGCAAAACTGAAGTCGGCGGTGTTACTTGACCGCCTCTGAACCCTTTGCCTGAAACATCAATATTAGCGGCAATGGTGAGCGTTTCTTCCACCATCACCGCCACCACGCCTCCCGTGCCGCGTTGATAGTCCCACGGTTTGCAAGTAAGTTCGCTCGTCACTTCTGCCTTTTTGCGGGAAGGAACACGGATCAGTTGCACTAATTCTTTCTCCGGATGAAAGGTTGCCGGCACCATCAGTGTGATGACGTTGGAAACAACGGACGAAACAATGTGAAACTCATATTTTCCTGCATGCCCAGGAATATTTCTAGTGCTGTCCACACCGGTCATCTGTATCAACAGTACAGTATCGTGTTTCCCAAAATCGGATGCATCAGATACCTGCAATACCGACCGATTATTAACAGTACTCAATGAGGTAACCTTTGTATATTTGTTGATGGTGCCACCAATTTTTGACTGTGCCATTAGGGCAACATTGAAGCACAACACACTAATAATAATAAATATAAATCTGTTTTGCAAACTTAAAATTACAGTTTTAAAATTGTGCAAATATAATGATTTTTTTAAAACAAAACCATCTTATTTTCTATTGATATGTTTATTGACGACTTCTTTTGTTTTCGCTTTTTATAAAAAATAATCAAAAATTCAGATTTTAGTATTAAATTTGCGCCATAATTTATAAACTAAAACCATCATGTAATGAAGAAGGTATTTATTATTTTATTGACGGCAGTAGCCGGTTTTACGGCTTGCAAAGGTCCTGCAGGTAGAGATGGCAAAACAAGAGCTTTTACCATCCTGGGAAATGCTTGGGAATTGATAGGCGGACCCAACGAAATCGGGTCTTACTACAGTTGCCTCGTTGAGTTTCCCGAATTGGACGATGTAATTTATAATGAGGGCATCATCGTTTGCTATTATGAACATCTGGATGAATTGGGCGATTTGGTTTTAAGCCCCATGCCCTATTCTACCTATGATATGTACACAAACGACCGTGATGAGGAAGTGCAAGTGTCTATTAATTACTCATATACAGTGTCATCGGGTTACATTGAGTTCCGACTCGCATACAGTGATTTCTATACAAGCGATTTTCCACCACCCTCAAAATGTTTTTTCAGGGTGAGTGTGGTGTATTGAAACGTTTTTACCCGTTAAAAGTTGAATATCGGGTATATTTGTCCTGTACATTCACGTAATACGCCTTGTACCTAATGTAGTGATTCCCTTTTTGGTACTCCCAGACTATATTTCCGGCTTTATAAATCTTTCCGATACAAGCCTCAAAAATAAGGGTATATTGCACCCCTGTTACTTCCGATGCGTGTAAAATCGAATCGAATAAAACACTTCGGTCAGCAAAATGACCTACAACGGGAAGATGATACTTTCTCTGTTTCTTCTTCCTTTCAATTCTTGCTCTGATTTCTTCAGATGTTGGCGGTTGATATGACATATCTGCAAAGTTTTAATGAGTGATACGAGCGACAAAGATAAATGTTTTATTTTTTATTAAAAACTTTTTATTCAAAATATTTATTTATTTGTTGACGAAATCGTTGATTTGCTTATGGTAAAGCCCTTTCAAGGTTTTGGTTCTGACACTGGGCGTTGCCGGCGATGCCTTGGTGGATTTAAATCTTCATTTTCGTTTCTTTTTAAAGGGTTTGATGCCGTTTTGTTGCTGAGTGTGAGCGGTGATGGTATCCGAATGTACGCTGCTGACGTTTTTCAGCACTGTATGATCTGCTTTTTTCACCGGTTCGGACTGTTTTTGCCGACTGCTGATAATCAACGAGGCTACACCCGCCAAAACAAACGGTATGCTGAGCCATTGCCCCATGTTGAACAGCATATTTGCCTCAAAATCTTCCTGCGGATTTTTGATAAACTCGATGCAGAAACGAAACCCGAACACCATGATGAGGAAAAGTCCGAAAATGAGGAAGGGTTTGGGCTGGTTTTTGCACTTGCGGAACACTCCCCGCAGCACAAGCCACGTGAAAGCGTAATAGAGCGCTTCGTAAATCTGGGTGGGGTGTTTGGGAAGCGTTTCGTTGTTGCGGTCGAAGATGATACCCCACGGCATGCCGGTTTGGATGCCGTAAATCTCTGAATTGGCTAAATTTCCCATGCGAATAAAGAAACCCGCCACACCAATCACCACCACTACCCGGTCAAGCACCCATATATACGGCTTGTGTATCTTGCGCGAGAATAGATACAATGCGATGAGGATACCACAGGCGCCGCCGTGACTGGACAAACCGCCATTCCATATCGCAATGATTTCAAACGGATTTTGCAGGTAATAGAGCGGGTGGTAGAAGAAACAGTCGCCGATGCGGGCGCCAATAACGGTGCCGAGAATCATATACACCAGCAGTTGATTGACCGTTTCGGCGCTCATCTCTTTCCGCAGCAATTCCTTGAACGCCCACGAACTGGCTACAAATGCGCAACCGTAAAGGATGCCATACCATCTGACGGTCCAACTCCCGATAGAAAAGGCTTCGGGCGATACATTCCAATGAATAAATAAATCAAGCATACTACATTATATATTTCGCCCTGCAAAGATATATCTTTTTCAATATACACACAAATTTTAGCACGCAGGGCTAAATCTTTTTTTGAGGTGCTATGATGCCCGAAGGGCTTGATTTTCATAACCGCAGGCGAGCGAAGCGTTGCCTGCGGTAGTGCGAACACACGAACACTACTGCCTGAAAGGCAGC